>CAYQQE010000006.1:0-17820 GCA_964419915.1 Candidatus Woesearchaeota archaeon | reverse complement strand
TTCAAGTTGCACAAATTCATCACTACCCTCAACCATCCTGAATTCAATCTCGCCACATCTCTCAACCAACTCAACTTTCTTCTCATCTTCTATATCTAAATTCCAAACCTCTTTCTGTATTTGTTTAACAATATCTAAACCACTCAAACCATGCTTCAACATAACATCTAACAACAAATCCCTTGATTTAATAAAATTTTTATTAATAGCTAATTCTAAAACATCCTTAATTTCCTTAGGTCTTGCAACACTAACAATTTCATAAATTAAATCTTCACTTATATTATTACTAACAGAAGCACAACTCTGCAAAACATTAGTTACTCTTCTAACATCACCTTCACCTATACCATTTAAAGCTTCTATTGCCTTTCCATCAATCTTCAATTTCTCTTTCTTAGCAATATTTTCTATTATCTCCTTAATATTACCTTTTTCCAAAGGTTTAAATCTAAAAATATTACACCTACTCTGTATTGGATCAATAATTTTAGAAGAATAATTACAAGCTAAAATAAACCTAGCAGTTTTACTATACATTTCCATAGTCCTTCTTAAAGCATTTTGAGCATCTCTTGTTAAAGCATCAGCCTCATCTAGATAAATAATTTTGGGTAAATCAGTTCCTATAGCCTTTGTCCTAGCAAAATCCTTTATTTTATTTCTAATAATATCAATACCTCTCTCTTCAGATGCATTAGTCTCTAAAAAATTATTTTGCCATCCATCTCTATATAGTTCCTTAGCAGTTATAATCGATAAAGTAGTTTTACCACAACCAGATGGTCCAGCAAATAGCATATGTGGTATATTTTTCTGTTTAACAAAAGCCTTTACTCTTTCAACTATCCTATCTTGACCTTTAAAATCTTCAAATTTTCCAGGTCTATATTTTTCAGTCCATAAATTGCTCATACAACCAATAAGATTCTTAACTATTTAAATTAATTTATATTCTAAAAACCATAAAACCAAAACCTATTTATAAATAAAGATTATTTCTTCATCTATGAAAAAAGCTCAAGTTACAGCTCTACCAATCTCATACATCTTCATAGCAGTTATTGCAGCAATAATCCTAATTTTTGGGGCAAAAGTAATTAAAGATTTTTACTCTTTATCAGAGAAAGCTCAAACAAAAAAAGAATTGCAAAACCTTCAAAATGACATAAAAAGAGTTTATTATCTAAGCAAAGATTCTTCACAATCTATGACATATCAGTTCTCAGCAACAATATCTGAGATTTGTTTTGCTGGTAATCTTGAAGGAGGAAAGAATCCAAATTCAAAACAAGAAGAATTAATTAAAGGTTTAAAAGATTCGAACATTTTCCTATTCCAACTTTCTAACTTAATTGGAAAAGAAAATATTGATTATTTAAAAGACCCAGAAGCAACATCAGAATCAATTCAATGTTTCTCAACACAAGATGGCAGATTAAACATCATTCTAACAAATAATGGAAATTATGTCTCTTTAATTAAAGTTTGAGTAAAATATATAAACCTTCTTTTCAATTTATCTTCTTATGTACAATTCACAAAAAATCGAACCAGAAATATTAAAATTCTGGGAAGATAAACAAATTTTCAACAAACTAAGAAAAAAGAACAAAAACAAAAAACCTTTCTCTTTTATAGATGGACCAATTACTGCAAATAATCCAATGGGTGTTCATCATGCTTGGGGGAGGACTTACAAGGATCTATACCAAAGATTTAAAGCACTCCAAGGTTATGATCAAAGATTTCAAAATGGTTTTGATTGCCAAGGTTTATGGTTAGAAGTAGAAACAGAAAAAGACCTAAATTTCAATTCCAAAAAAGATATAGAAAAATTTGGTTTAGTTAATTTTTCAAAAGCATGTAAAAAAAGAGTAGAAAAATTCTCTAAAATACAAACAGAACAATCTATTAAATTAGGGCAATGGATGGATTGGGATAATTCATATTACACTATGTCAAATACCAACATAGAATATATCTGGTATTTCCTAAAAAAATGTCATGAAAATGAATGGCTTTACAAAGGAACAAAAATTCTCCCATGGTGTATAAGATGTGGAACCTCATCTTCACAACATGAAATGAGTGATGAAGGTTATGCTGAAATAATACATCCAGCAGTTTATATCAGATTAAAATTAAAAGATAAAAAAGATGAATACATATTGGTATGGACCACAACTGAATGGACGCTGCCTTCTAATGTAGCAGTTGCAGTTAATCCATCTCTAACATATGTAAAAGTAAAACAGGATAAAAATATATATTATCTATCTGAAAAAACATTATCAATACTAGAAGGAGATCATACAATCCTCAAACATCTAAAAGGAGAAGATTTATTGAATTTAGAATATGAACCACCTTTTCCAGATCTATCAGTACAAAAAAACATACAACATAAAATAATCTCCTGGTCAGAAGTTTCAGAAATAGAAGGTACTGGTTTAGTACATATAGCACCAACATGTGGTCAAGAAGATTATGATCTAGCAAAATCAATAAATTTACCAATAATAACACCTTGTTTAGATGAAGAAGGCAAGTTCACAGAAGGTTTTTCATGGTTATCAAATAAAAATGTAAAAGAAGTAAAACCATTAATAGTCCAAGACCTAGAAAAACGCGGAATTTTATATAAATTAGAACAATACAAACATCGTTATCCAGTTTGTTGGAGATGTAAAGAAGAATTAGTCTTCAGAATAGGCTCTGAATGGTTTATCTCTTGTTCTGAAATAAAACCTATAATGAAAAAACAAGCCAAAAAAGTAATATGGCAACCAACACATGTAGGAAAATTAATGCAAGATTGGTTGAATAACATGCAAGATTGGAATATCTCCAGAAAAAGATTTTGGGGTTTACCTCTACCTTTTTACGAATGTCCTTGTGGCAACACAGAAATTATTGGGTCGTTAAAAGAACTAAAACAAAAAGCAACAAATAAAAAAGCAGTTGATTCCTTACCAGAACTTCATAGACCATGGATTGATAAAATTAAAATTAAATGTCCAAAATGTAAAAAAGAAATATCAAGAATTCTAGAAGTAGGAGATTGTTGGTTAGATGCAGGAATCGTTCCATTTTCAACATTAAAATATTTTGAAGATAAACAATATTGGAAAAAATGGTTTCCAGCAGAGTTAATTATAGAGATGAGGGCACAAACAAGACTTTGGTTTTATGCTTTATTATTTATGTCAGTAACTTTAGAAAATACAACACCATACAAAAATGTTTTTGCTTATGAAGAAGTAAGAGATGAAAAAGGAAAACCAATGCATAAATCTTTAGGAAATGCAATATGGTTTGATGAAGCAGTAGAAAAGATGGGAGCAGATGTAATGCGTTTTATGTACATACAACAAAATCCAATGAATTTTCTTCCTTTTGGTTATACACCAGCAAAGGAAGTACACAGAAACCTATCAATTATTTGGAATTTAGCAAACTACATAAAACTTTATTGTAAGCCATCTAAAAAAGAAAGTTCAGATATAGCAAGTAAATGGTTGATCTCAAAAAGAGAGACTCTTAAAAAAGAGGTTACACAATATTTAGAAAAACTTCAACCACATTTAGCTTTAAAAGAATTAAAGAATTTCTTCTTAGAAGATCTTTCAAGATGGTATGGTCAATTGATAAGAGACGATTTAAAAAACAAACAAATTCAAGCAACTTTTTATAATTCATTTATAGAAGCCTTGGTTTTATTTTCACCATTCTTACCATTTTTATCAGAATATATTTACCAAGATTTAAAAGGAAAAAAACAGTCAATTTTCTTAGAATCTTGGCCAAAATACAATCCTAAAAAAATAAACAAAAAACTAGAACAAGATATGCAAATAGTAAAAGAAATAACACAAGAAGTTTTAGCACAAAGAGAAAAAGCTCAAATAGGAATAAGATGGCCATTAAAAGAAGCTAAAATAACAGCTACAAAAGATTTATCTAATTTTAAAGACCTAATTAAAAAACAAACAAATATCAAACAAATAAAATTCTTAAAAGGGAAAACAAAAATTTCTCTAAACACAGAAATCACAAAAGAATTAGAACAAGAGGGATTTACAAGAGAGATTATAAGAAGAATTCAAGATTTCAGAAAAAAACTAGGATTAAACAAACAGAATAAAATAAAACTTTCAATAGTAACAGATTATCCATTAATCAAAAAAGAGATAAAACAAAAAACAAACTCCGTAAAATTAGACATTTCTAAAAACCATAACAGATACAAACATTCGATAAAAGAAACCATAAAAAATAGAGAATTTACTATTTATATACACAAAATTTAAATAATTCAACAAGATTAATCTAATTATGCGTAAGCAAGGACTATTAAGTATAATCATATTTGCAATCATACTATTATTAGCGCTATTCTCTTTATTGGCTCTAACAGGTAAATTTATAGAAAATTCCCCACCAACCACTACAGTAATTTCGCCAATTGATAATCAAGTAGTAAATACAAAACAACCAACATTTGAATGGTTTTATAAAGATAAAGAAAACGACCCACAAACAGGAGCTATTATAGAAATATCCCAAGAAAGTAATTTTGAAGATGCCTATGCAATATATATATCTGATTCAAAAACCAAAATAAAAACAAATAAGATATTTGAAAGAAAAACGTATTATATTAAGATTAGTACAAAAGATACAACAGCATGGGGGCCATGGTCAGAAGTAGTTGCCTTTACTGTAGATCCATTAGAAAAAGTATGCGATGATGGTACTCCTTTCTATACATGTTCGATACATAAACCGTGGTATTGTGATGGTGGTTTCTTAAAAGAAAAAAGCACTAAATGTGGATGTTTTGAAAATTACGAATCTACATTAGATGATAAATGTAAAAGAATCGAGAAGAAACAACCTCAGGAAGAACCAAAAACAGAACCAGAAATAATAATATGTCCTGATGGGACCATAAATAAAAGATGTAACAATGATAGAAAATATTGTGACGAAGGTAAATTAATAGATAATTGTGAAATTTGTGGTTGCTCATCAGACTTCAAATGTAAAGATAACATATGCATTCCAAAAAGAGAATCTTTCTTTGAAAAAATAAAGAGTTATTTAAAAATAACAATTGGTATTAGACCAACAGGAGAAACCATACTTAATTCACCACCAAAAGCAACAATAAAAAAACCACAAGATAATGAAGTCGTTAGTTTATCAAGGCCAAAAATAGAGTGGTTTTATTCTGATTTAGAGAAGGATAAACAAACCATGGTTTTAATCCAGGTATATGAATCACCTACATTTGAGAATCCATATGAAACCTATTGGTCAGGTCAAGAAACCTCAGCATTTTTAAGAACAAACCTAAAAGACGGAACTTACTATATTAGAATGCAAGCAAGAGATCAATACTCTTGGGGTCCTCTATCTGATACCTATAAATTTACAGTTAATTCAAAAACTCAAACGTGTGACGATGGAACCTCTTATTTTAGTTGTTCATTTAACAAACCATTATATTGTGATGGTGGTATTTTGATTAATGACTGTGATAAATGTGGTTGCGATCAAGATTATTCTTGTATCAATAAAAAATGTAAATTAATAGAAAAAGAGAGTATTCCAGAACCACCAAAAACTTGTACAGATGGTACACTTTATGGTATTTGTAATAAAGATAGAAAATACTGTCAAGAAGGTAATTTAAATGATAACTGTGATCTTTGTGGTTGTGAACAAAACTATAATTGTATAAACAATAAATGTGAAATAATAAAACCATCTTTTAAAGATGTTTTGATAACAATAGGTAAATTTGTTAGATACAAAATAGGAATAAAATAAGCAAAACCTTTATAAATCTTTTTAAATACTTTATAAACTATGGTAAAAAAGGAAATAAAGGTTGTAAATATTGTTGCTTCTACTTCTTTAGAGCATGATATCCCTTTAGTAAAGTTAGCAGAAACACTCCCTAATACAGAATATAATCCAGAACAATTCCCTGGTTTGGTTATGAGGATAAAAGAGCCTAAAACCTCTGCTTTAATATTTTCATCTGGAAAAATTGTATGTACAGGTGCAAGATCAATGCCAAAAGTCAAAGAAGCAATTAAAAAAATAGTAGAGAACATAGAAAAGATAAAGATAAAAATCACAATAGAACCAAAAATAAATGTACAAAATATGGTAGCTTCTGGAAGTATAGGTATGGATTTAAATTTAAATGAATTAGCCATTAAATTACAAAATACAGAATATGAACCAGAACAATTTCCTGGTTTAGTTTATAAACTACAAGGAACAAGAGCAACCTTCCTATTATTCAGTAATGGAAAAATCGTTTGTACAGGCACCAAAAGTGAAGAAAAACTACATGAAGCAGTGGACAAATTAATACAAAATTTAGAGAAAATAACTAAAAAACCAACAAAAAGGAAAGTCACAAAACCAGTAATAAGAAAAAAGAAAAAATAAAATATACTATTCCTAATACAAATACTTATATATTATTTCAGCTTCTCAAAAAAATGGTGAAAAATGATTGCTTCAGAACAGATTGAAAAATTTAAGGAATTTATAGATTCTAATTACCAAAAACAATTAAACAGAGCTATTAAAAAAGGAGAAAAAGCCCTAGTTATATCCTTTTCCGACCTTTCAAAATTTGATCATGACTTAGCAGAACAGCTATTAGATGATCCAGAAGAAACAATAAAAGCAGCAGAAATTTCTTTAGAATCTTTTGATTTGCCAGAAGACCTTCCATTAAAAATAAGATTTACTGCCCTACCAGATTCTCAAAAAATAAAAATAAGAAACATAAGAAGCAAAAACCTTAACACATTAATATCAATAGAAGGTGTAATTCGTCAATCATCTGATGTAAGACCCCAAGTTATCTCAGCAAAATTTGAATGTCCAGCATGTGGTAATACAATAACAATTCTTCAAATAGATACAAAATTCAAAGAACCAACAAGATGTTCTTGTGGAAGAAGAGGAAGATTTAGATTATTAAGTAAAGACTTAGTAGACGTCCAAAGATTAATAATCGAAGAATCACCAGAAACTTTAATAGGTGGTGAACAACCAAAAAGAATCTCTGTTTTTCTAAAAGAGGATTTAGTAGAACCAAAGATGGAAAAATCAACAACCCCAGGTAGTAAAATAAATGTTATTGGTATAATAAAAGAAATTCCAATATTACTAAGATCTGGAGTTCAATCAATAAGATATGATTTAATAATAGATGCTAATCATATAAACCCAATAGAAGAAGCTTTTGCAGATATAGATATCACAGAAGAAGATGAAGAACAAATACAAGAACTTGCAAAAGATCCAAGAATACATGAAAGACTGATAAATAGCATAGCACCCTCTATTTATGGGCACGAAGATATTAAAGAAGCTCTCATCTTACAATTGGTAGGTGGTGTTTCAAAAGAAAGAGAAGATGGAATAAAAACAAGAGGAGATATGCATGTATTATTAATAGGAGATCCAGGTGCAGGAAAATCAGCCCTATTAACATTCATTGCAAAAATAGCACCTAAAGGAAGATTAGTCAGTGGGAAGGGTGTTTCTTCAGCTGGCATTACTGCTTCAGTAGTTAGAGATGAATTTTTAAAAGGATGGGCATTAGAAGCAGGCGCTTTAGTTTTAAGTTCAGGAGGTTGTTGTGTTATAGATGAAATGGACAAAATTCATCCAGAAGATACAGCAGCAATGCATCAAGCAATGGAACAACAAATAATAACAATTAGTAAAGCTAATATACAGGCTACCCTTAAGAGTGAAACAACGATCTTAGCAGCAGCAAACCCAAAATTAGGAAGATTTGATCCGTATAAGATGGTTGCAGAACAAATAAATATGCCTCCAACCCTAATCAACAGATTTGATTTAATCTTTCCGATAAAAGACATACCATCAAAAGAGAAAGACACTAAAATAGCATCTCATGTTTTAAATTTACAACAAAAACCATCAAGCCTAGAATTTGAAATATCTCTAAATTTATTAAGAAAATATATTGCTTATGCCAAACAAAAAATAAAACCAAAATTAACAGATAGCGCAATAGATGAAATTAAAACTTTTTATGTTAATTTGCGAAATCAAGGAACTTCTACAGAAGATGCATTAAGACCAATACCAATAACAGCAAGACAATTAGAAGGTTTAGTAAGATTAGCAGAAGCTTCAGCAAAAATAAGACTGTCAAAAAAAGTTACAAGAAGTGATGCAAAAAGAGCAATAAAATTATTAAAAAATTGTTTAATGCAAGTTGGTTTTGATCAGGAAACAGGACAAATTGATATAGATAGAGTTTCAACAACAATTTCAGCATCTCAGCGTGGTAAGATATCTTTATTGAGAGATATTATTGAACAATTAGAATCAAGAATAGGTAAAACAATACCTTTAGAAGATGTAATAGCAGAAGCAGAAGAAAAAGGTATAACAGAAGATAAAGTAGAAGAAATAATTGATAGAATGAAAAGAGAGGGGTTAGTTTTTGAACCTAAAACAGGGTTCATTCAAAGGATATAATGGCCTTACCAATATGTGCAGAATTTTTTATAAGAACTTTTTTTCATATAATACGTTTTTTGATTTCACATCTTAATTTAATACTTTTTGTATTATTCCTTGTGTTATTATCGTTTCTTTTTAGACGATCTATACGATTAATATTGGGTGTTATAGGTTATGGGATCAATGCTATTGGAGTTATACCTGTTATAAGTCTAAGTTATGATTGGTTAACACCTTTCCTCGAAGCAATTACATGGGGAGGTATGGCCCTATCAGCAAATATGTTTTTTTTAGGAAAAGTTTTATTGGTTCCTATAATGATGGTTCTTGGTTTTAGTTGGGATGCAATGACTGGCATCATAGGAGATACAACTCAGATAGGTGAAATCTCTAATTTAATACCATTAAGCATCATCATGGCTCTTTTAATGGAATCCGCAATTTTCAATTGGTTTATCGTTTTATTTGCAATTTTAATGAATCCTTTGTTTTTAATTCTAGCAACAATTTTCAAAATAGCAGGTCTACAAAATATATGTTCAACACTAAATAATCTTTTAATAAGATTTGAATCTATTCTAATATTGCCTACATCACCTAAATTATTAAAAATCTATTTTAACTTTCTAAAAAAATGGCAGAAGAATCTAGAGTAAGACAAACAGCATACAAAGCATGGATAAAGGATATACTTAATGGGAAATATATCATCCAAGATGGTTGGGATCCTAATTACATAGAAACAAATGGGAAAAAGATTTCTAGAACAAATTTACTAGCAACAGTAACTGAAAAATATGTAAATGAAGATAAAACTTATGCTACTCTAATCTTAGATGATGGTTCTTCTTCAATACAGTTAAGGACATTTAAAGATGAAATTCCTTTAATAGAACCAATAAACATAGGAGACACAGTTTTGGTTATCGGAAGACCCCGTGAACAAAATCAAGAAAGATTTATAACAGTTGAAATAGTAAAAAAAGTAAATCCAATATGGTTAAAAATAAGGAAATTAGAATTACCAAAATTAAATACCTTTACAAAGCCCACAATAATAGAACCAATTAAAGAACAAAGTTCAATTAAAAAACCAGAAACTTCTCTAGAAATAATAGAAGAAGAAGTAAAAGATGAAGATTCAGAAAGAGTTAAAGTATTAGAAACAATAGAAAGATTGGAACAAACAGATAAATCAACAATAGAAGAAGTAATTCAACAATCTAAAGTTCCAGAAGCACGAAAAATAATTTTAGAATTATTAAAAGATGGTGAAATATTCAAATTAGATGGAAAATTGAAAATAACCTAAACCTTTAAATATTCTATCTTTTTCCAACTTTTCATGCTTTCATATGAAAAACTATTGGAAAGAGGATTAAAAAATTTACCAGAATCAACACAAACATCAGAACGTTTCGAAGTTCCTAAAGTAAAAGGCCATATTCAAGGTAATAAAACAATCATCACTAATTTTATTCAAATAGCTAATATATTACATAGACAACCAGAACATTTACTTAAATTTTTACTAAGAGAACTAGCAACACCAGGTTTAATAGAAAATCAACGTTTAATCTTCAATAGAAAAATAAAATCAGAACAAATAAATCAAAAAATTGAACAATACACAAATCTCTTTGTTCTATGTCAAGAATGTAAAAAACCAGACACCAAACTAATAAAAGAAGATAGAATAACTTCAATAAAATGTATGGCTTGCGGTGCTAAACATCCAATAAATGCAAAAATATAATTAAAAACAAAATCTAAAAAAGAAAAAAATAATTAAATTACATAAAATGTACTTCAAACTTCACAAAACACCAGAAAAATGTTTTATTTCTATATGTGATAAAGAATTAATAGGAAAGCAATTTGAAGAAGACAATTTATTTTTAGATATAAAAGAAAGTTTCTATAAGGGCTCTTTAGAAGAGATTAAAGTTTCAGAAAATATCTCTGGTGTTTTATTTATAGGTAAAAAATCTATCGCTTATGGTCTTAAAAAAAATTTAACAGACAAATCATCAATAAAAAAAGTTAAAAATATTCCTTTTTCTGAAACTATCTTTTTATAAGAAACCTTTAAAAACCATTCTTTCTTCTTTCTTTTTATGGAAGAAGAAATAGTAAGAATCAAACTCCCAAAACACAATCAATCTTTAGGTATTGTAGATCAACGTTTAGGAGCTTCAAGAATGAAGGTAAAATGCCTAGATGGAAAAACAAGAATCTGCAGAATACCAGGAAGATTAAAAAGAAAACTATGGGTTAGAGAAGAAGATATTGTTTTAGTAGAACCATGGGAGCTAGGTGGAGATGAAAAAGGAGATATAATCTATAAGTACAAAAAAACACAAATCTTATTCCTAAAGAAAAAAGGATACCTTAAAAAATTAGAAGAACTTGAGGAGTTCTAATGCACACCCAAGAACTAAAAATTCCAAAAGAACGCATTGCAATTTTAATAGGAACAAAATCAGAAATAAAATTAAGAATACAAAGAGCAACAAAAACTAAATTAACCATAGATTCTAAAGAAGGAGATATTTTAGTAGAAGGAGAAGATTCTATAAACGTTTTCACTGCTTCATTAATCATTAAAGCAATTAGCAGAGGTTTTAATCCAGATATAGCACTTTTATTAAAAAATGAAAATTTTGGTTTAGAAATTATTAACATAACAGATTTCTCAGGAAAATCTAAAAAGAAATTAGAAAGATTGAGAGGAAGAGTTATAGGAACAAGAGGGAAGTCAAGAAACACCCTAGAACAAATAACAAATACAAATATTTCAGTTTATGGAAAAACAGTTTCTATTATTGGTTTAATAGAAAATATTGGCATTGCAAGAGAATCCATAGAAAAATTATTACGAGGCTCCCCACATTCTAATGTTTATAGATTTATTGAGAAACAAAAAACTATATAAACAACCTCTTTTCTATTTTTTGTTGTAATGACACAAACTAAACTAACTGATATCCAACCAAAAAAAGAGGAAAAAACAAAAGCAGAAGAATTTGCAAAAGAATTAAGAAGCGTATCAGTTTCAGAATTCTTTGAAAAAAACAGACATCTTCTTGGTTATGATAATCCAACAAAAGCATTACTTACAGTTGTTAAGGAAGCTGTAGACAATGCTACAGATGCTACAGAGGAAGCAAGAATTTTACCAGATATCTTAGTTAAAATCGAAAGGCTAACTGAAAACAGATTTAGAGTAACAATAGAAGATAATGGTCCAGGAATTGTTAAACAACATATCCCATCAGTTTTTGCTTCTTTACTTTATGGTTCTAAATTTCATCGTCTTCGTCAATCCAGAGGGATACAAGGATTAGGAATTTCAAGCGCTGTTCTATATTCACAATTAACAACTGGAAAATCAGCAAAAATAATTTCTAAAATCTCACCAAAAAAACCAGCTAATTATTATGAACTTCATATAAACACTTTAAAAAATGAACCAGAAATCATTAAAGAAACAGAAGTTTCTTGGCAAAAAGATCAAGGAACAAAAATTGAATTAGAATTAGAAGCAAACTATCAAAAAGGTTCAAGATCGGTTGACAATTACCTAAAACAAGTAACCATTGTTAATCCACATGTAACAATTACCTATATCAATCCAGAAAACCAAAAAATAATTTTTTCAAGAGCAACAACAGAACTTCCAATAGAACCAAAACAAATCAAACCACATCCATATGGCATAGAATTAGGAATTCTGATTAGAATGTTAAAAAGTTCTAAATATAAAAAATTAAAATCTTTCTTAACAAATGAGTTCTCTAGGATTTCATCAAGCATAGCAGATGAAATTTTAAAAAAATCTAATTTAGAAGCAAACGCTCAATCATCAAGAATTGCAAGACAAGAAGCAGAAAATTTATTAAAAGTAATTAAAGAAACAAAAATTAGAGCACCACCTTTGGATTGTTTGTCTCCTATTGGATCAGAATTACTACAAAAATCTCTTAAAAAAGAACTTAATGTTGATTTTTGTGAAGCTGTTACTCGTTCACCATCTGTTTATAGAGGTTTTCCATTTCAAATAGAATGTTTAATAGCTTATGGTGGTTCTTTAGAATCAGATAAACCAGTTCAATTATTAAGATTTGCAAATAAAGTTCCTTTACTTTATCAACAATCAGCATGTACAATCACAAAAGCAGTTATCTCAACAAAATGGAATTCATATGGTTTATCTCAATCAAAATCCTCTCTACCAACAGGGCCAGCATTAATTCTAGTTCATATTGCATCTGTTTGGGTTCCATTTACTTCAGAATCTAAAGAAGCTATAGCCCATTATCCAGAAATCCTAAAAGAAATCAAATTAGCATTACAAGAATGTGGTAGAAAATTAGGTATTTTTATAAGAAGAAATAAAAAAGTAGCTCAAGAACAAAAGAAAAAAGAATATATAACAATCTTTATCCCTCATATTCTAACAGGTTTAAGAGAAATTTTAAATCTTAAACAACCACAAGAAAATAAAATAGAAAAAAACCTAAAAGAAATCTTAGAAAAATCTAGACAATGAAAACCGAAATAAAAATAGAAAAGGAAGCACAAAATGTTATGGATAAAATTTTAAAGAAACAAAAACCATCTATGAAATTCCCTATACGTTCTTTATCTAATGTTAAATATGATCCAAAACAAGGCTTTTTTGAATTAAAAGGGCAAAAAAAAGAAAGAACATTAACAGTCTCAACAGTAAAAACATTTGCACAAACATTAAGAATGATGGCTTTAAGCAAAGAAGTTCTAAAAAATGATGATATGGCAACTAAAAGAGAAGCCTATTATGTTTCTAAAAATTGGGACGCAGCTAAATTTGATGAGCAACCAGAATCAGACACAGTAATGGATGATATAGAAGCTATGTTTGAAGTTAATCGTGAACAATTAGGTTTTATACCAGAAGAAAAAGGGGGTGAAGTAGCAGGAAAATTGATTGTTATTGATAGAGATCCAGATACCAAAAAAGAAACGAAAATTGATTGTACTAAATTCGGTTCAGGTGCTTATTCTATCCCTATCTCAGTAGAACATTTAAAATTTCAAACTTCTGCTAACTTTATTTTAGCAATAGAAACAGCAGGTATGTTCCAAAGATTAGTCAAACATAATTACTGGAAAAAAACTAATTGTATTTTAGTTTCTATGGGTGGTGTTCCAACAAGAGCCTGTAGAAGATTCATAAGAAGATTGTCAGATGAAAAAAAACTTCCTGTTTATACTTTCACAGATGGTGACTATTATGGTTATTTCAATATTTATAGAACTTTAAAGGTTGGTTCAGGAAATGCAGCACATATTAATGAATTTTTTTGTGTTCCAAAAGCACAATTTTTAGGAGTAACACCACAAGATATTCTCGATTATAAATTACCAACACACAAACTTAAAGATGTAGATATTAAAAGAGGAAAAGATGCATTAAAAAATGATCCATTTGTAAAAGAACACAAAGAATGGCAACAAGCAATCAAATTAATGCAAGAATTAGGTCAAAGAGTAGAACAACAAGCATTTGCACAACATGGTTTAAATTACGTGATAGAAAAATATCTCCCACAGAAATTAAAAGATAAAAAAACTTGGTTGCCTTAAAGAAAAACTTTTAAATACACCAATTTCTCTATTTATTCTAGACGCCTCAGTAGCTCAGTAGGTAGAGCACATGAAGTTTAAAATTAACTTGTGACGCTGTTATTTACTAAGCAGAGACCATGGGGTCATAGGTTCAAGATGGTTTAAAGAACTCTTAATCATGAGCAATCCTATCTGAGGCGTTTTTCTTTTCTCCAAAAACTTTATAAAATACATTTCTTACTTTCTTTATAAGGTCCCGTGGCTCAGTTTGGCTAGAGCACTCGAGCGTAAGCGGTGAAACTGATAAATCTGCTAGGGTCTCTCCTTGGAGGTGACTTTAGAGATTATATCTCTATCTGGCCAGATTCATAGATCGAGAGGTCCTGGGTTCAAATAAACTTTTTCAGAAAAAGTTTAATCAAAAACAAATGAAAAATGTTTAGAAAATCCCAGCGGGACCACATTTTATTTTAAGCAGATTTAGGAATAGGACCTCTTCTACTTTCTTCTAAAAATTTTTCACTACAGTATCTTCCTAATTCACTCAAAAAAACATATAGATCTCTTCTTTCCTCTTTCATAACATCCTTACCTTGTTTTATTTTTTCTAAAATCTCTCTAAATTAATTTCTTCTACACTAGTAATTCTTAAAACAAGTCTAAATTTAGAAACTTTATCACTTAATTCTCTTGCATTTTTATATTCTCTTCTATTATATTGTAAAGCACTTTCTAACAAATCAGAAACACTATCAATCAATTCCCCAAATCCTTCAACACTTCTTTCAATCCTTAAATGACCAGCTAATAAGATTGCATCTGTATATTTTCCATAATCAATAGACATTTTAAACAATTAAACCAGATTATTTAAATAAATTATTATTCTCTATTATATATCTCTAAAACCCTAAAACACTTTACTTAATTCATCATGTTTTCTATTACAATAATCTCCAAATCTTTCTAAAAATTCTATCATTTCATCTAAATTATAAGTTTCAGCAACTCTCTCAGGATATTGCTGCAAAAATTCAATTCTAGAAGTATATCTTCTTACAAATCCCATTCTAGTATCCAAATCAGAATTTTCACCTAAAAATTCTTTTAAAAATCCGTCAATAAGTGTGCATCTTTCCAAATTTTCCACTTCTTCATACTTTGATTCTTGTTTATATATTCTTTCATAACTATCCATATTTAAGTTATTAGTAAAATGTTGAGAAACTCTTGGATCAATCTTCTCTTTTTTATCTCTGAACTTTCTTAATTCAATATTCATACGTGTTGCACTTAAACTTAAAACACTATATCCTCCTAGTTTATCAAGTCTTACAGCCATATTCCAACTAGATTTAACTAAATATATAAATTTTATTAAACTCCAGAATATAATTCTAAAACCCTAAACCATTTATCATCCTTTTTCATTATTCCAGAAACACTAAAAACATTTATATCCCTAACATTTAATTTTCTTAACCATTCTAAATCTCTCTTAAACTCTTCTAAATTTTTATAAACAGGTTCATTACCAAATATTCCTTTCCCAATACAACCAATACTGAACATACTTTCATTCCTTTTAATGAACCAACTATAATACAACCTCAAAAATCTACCAAACGTGGTATAAGCAATATAATTTCTTTTTACGTTCTCAAAATCAAAATGACCGTATCTTTTTCTAAAGAATAAAGGTAGAGGAAAACCACTGATTATAATCTCGCTTTTCTTACTTAAATTTTCAATTTTCTCTCTTAAATATTCATTATTCTCACCATTCAAAAATATATAATTTAATACAAACAACCAAGGATTTTTTCCCTCACCAGGAAACAAAGGTTCAATATCCACTTTCACTTTCAAGCCTTTAAATTCATCTAATTTATCTATCAATTCCTTACTTAAAAAACCAGAGAACCAATAACCATCTTCCTTATTTAAAACAGGCCAAGCACCAACATCTATCTTATCATCCTTAATCTTTTTTTCCCATTCATCAAATTCCATTCTATTCCCAACAGCAACATAAACTTCAGTTTTAAATTTTACTCTTTCTTTAAACTTCTCCCAATTAACCTCCTTAGGAAACTCACACCAAAATCTTATCATACAAACCAAAAGAAAAACAAAATTTATAATTCTTTTCTTTTTTGCTTCTTAACCATCACTTTTAGTTTATGCCCCATTTCTCACCCTATATCAAATTAAATTAAAATACCTCAATATATCAAATATAATTTGCTCCTTCCCTATCAAATACAAAAATCCAACTATCACTACTAAAATAATAATTAATTTCCAAAACCAACTTAAACCTTTTCTTTTATAATGCCTCTCAAAATCCCTTTCAAATCTTTTTCTTCCTCTAAAAAATCCTTTTGGTTGGTATTCTTTTTGAAATTCTTTTAATTTACTCAATTTTAGTACCCTCATTTATTTCTTTATCTGGTATTAATAAACTGATATTATTTTTATCAACAGCTGCTAAAACCATACCTTTTGATTTTATGCCTCTAACATCTTTCTCTTCTAAATTACAAAGAACAACAATTTTCTTTCCTTTTAATTCTTCTTTTTTATAAGATTCCTTCAAACCAGCAACTAATGTTCTTTCTTCACCAGTATCAACTTTTAAAACATATAATTTATCAGCATTAGGATGATCTTTAACATCTTTGATTTTACCTATTTTCAATTCTAACTTCCGCCATTCATTAAAACTTACCATATTCTTTAATAATTTTTAATTATTTTTAATAACTTATATAATATAAAATATAGGTTACAGTATCATAATTTTTATTAGTCTATAATTATTATGAAATCTAAAATGGAAGATATTACTGAAATACATGCAGTTAACGAGTATGTTTTTAATTCTATTAAAGATTCTCTTAAAGGTATGGGATATAATTCACAACATATCGGAAACAAACTTATAATATCAAAAGGAGGAGAAATTCTATTAGAAATAACAATATCTATTCAAAAAATAACAATCACCAAAATAATGCTTGTTAAGTATGATATTAAAAATAAAAGAGCAGGAAGAACAACACATAAAAAACTAGAAGCCCAATTAAAAGAAGATGTACCAAAAGGAAAATTTTTTGAAGATTTAAAAAAACAAACATATACAGCTATCCTAAAAGACATCAAATCTATACTTTTTTAAATTTATTAAACCTTTTATAAATAAATTTAAATAGAACCTATGCTTCACACTTTTAATGAAATATCTTATTGAGGGTGTTAAAAGTGAGGAAGATTTTGATAGGATAAAAACTTTTTTTAGAAATGCAGTAAAACCTAAGGACCAAGTATCACCAAGTTACAATTATGATAAAGAAAGAAATCTAGTAACAGTTTTTGTATCATATTTTCATCCTTCATCATTTTGTTCTGATTTAGAACAAAAGATAGAAGGTATCAAGGTTAATGAAATCAGAGACACATATCCTGAATACTTTGATGGCATAACCAATATCCCACCAGCATATGACGATAGCCCAAATGATTATTGTTAAATTTAAATCTTCTATTGGGTAAACACCACGCAAAAATTTAAATTTTTTTAAACAAAACCTCTCCTTTTTTAATTTTTCCTTTAAACTTTCCAAATTTACAATCTTTTAATTTTCCTTCTTTAACACCTAATTGCTTATT
>CAYQQE010000005.1:0-18220 GCA_964419915.1 Candidatus Woesearchaeota archaeon | reverse complement strand
ATTCGCGGTTCTTCTTACTCATTACCAAAACTAAAACCTCTAAAAAACTTCTCTTTAATAGCACAAACACCAGTAGAAATAGGACTAGCAAAACTTTTAAAAATGAAAATTCTCAAACCAAAAAACATAATCCAACAAGCAATTTCATCTAAAAATAACATTTATATCCAACTAAAAGGTCCAGATACTTACGGACATTTAGGAAATAAAACCTTAAAAATAAAAGCAATAGAAAAAATAGACAAATCACTAAAACCTTTAACAAAACTAAAAAACACAATAATCTGTATAACTTCAGATCATGCAACACCATATCAATTAAAACGTCACTCATCACATCCAGTTCCAATTCTAATTTACAATGGAAAACAAAAAGATTCAATTTCTAAGTTCACAGAACAAGCCTGTAAAAATGGTTCTTTGAAACTAGAAGGAAAAAACTTACTCAAACTATTACTTTCAAAAACATAAATCTATTTAAAATAAAAAATCATCAAAATTTCTTATGACAATCACTTATGAAACTCTATATGAACTTCTAAGAACAGAAAAATACAAAAAAGAGCTCCAAACTTTATCAAACACCTTCCTGCAAGATGTTATCGAATATCTACAAGAAAAAGAAAACATCATCCAATCACAAGAGCAACAAGATTCTCTTTTCTCATCAGAAATAAACAAAACGAAAAGACAATTAGAAAACACAAAAAGAATCCTAAAAGAACTTTACGAAAGAAGAGAAAGAAAGATAATAGACCTTGCTTTATTATCCTCAAGATCAAAAGAGCCACAAGAAATATCTTCTATGTTACCACAAGAACACGAACATTTTCAAAACATACTAACAAACCTAGACATAGCAAGAAATAACATCCTTTTCTCTATTCTATCCAAAAAACTACCATCTATAAAACCAAAAACTATAAAAACCGAAAATAAACAAAATAAAACCATAAGATTCGTAAAATCAGTACCAAAATTCCTAGACACAGAATTAAATATCCATGGCCCATTTGAAAAAGAAGATATTGCTTCATTACCATCAAAAATAGCAAATCTTTTAATAACAAAACAAAGAGCAGAAGAAATAAATGAAGATTCCTAAAAAATTAAAAAGATATTGTAAAACCTGTAAAAAAACCACAGAACACACAGTCTTAATAGCAAAAAGCAAAGATAGAAGTGCCTTAAAAAAAGGTTCGATTCAAAGAGCTAAAAAACGTGGTTTAGGTAGAGGACATGGAAATAAAGGAAAATATGGATCAAAACCAGCAATTTCTAAATGGAAAAGAACAGGAGCAAAAACCTCAAAAAAACACGATTTACGATTTAAATGCTCAGAATGTAAAAAAACATCAGTCGGAAAAACAAAAAGAGCTAAAAAATTAGAAATAAAATGAAACCAAAAGAACCAACTTCAAGATTTATTAAAGTAAGATGTTCAAATTGTAAAAATGAACAAAACATATTTGGAAAACCATCCTCAACAGTGAAATGCCTAGTCTGCAATAAAACATTAGCAGAACCAACAGGAGGAAAAGCAAAAATAAAAGCAAGAATTCTAGAGGTCTTAGAATGATTCAAAAAACTTTCCCAGAAGAAAATGAAATTGTTTTATGTACTGTAAAAAAAGTTCTGTACCACACAGTCTTCGTCACTTTAGATGAATATAAAGATAAAGAAGGGATTATTCACATTTCAGAAATATCACCCGGCAGGATAAGAAATATAAGAGACTATGTAAGAGAAAATAAAAAAATAATCTGTAAAATTTTAAGGGTAAACAAAGAAAAAGATCATATCGATCTTTCATTACGAAGGGTTACCATATCAATGAGAAAAAATAAACTAGATGAACTAAAACAGCAACAAAGAGCAGAAAAAATTCTAGAAATCTTAGAAAAACAAAATAAAATTCCAAAAACAGATATAGATGAGATAACAAAAATAGGTCTAAAAACTCACGAAAATCTATATTCATTCTTTCAAGAATCTTTAACAAATCCCCAATTATTAGAAACCATGCCTAAAAAACTACAAGAACCATTAAAAAAAATAATACAGGAACGTATTAAATTACCAGAAGTAAAAATAAACTCTTTACTGATCCTACAAACCAATGCAGATAATGGCATAGAAGAAATCAAAAAAGCATTAAAAAAAGCAGAAGATTTTGCTAAATCAAAAAAGCAGGATCTAAAAATATTATACATTTCCGCACCAAACTACAAACTAACATTAACATCTTCAGATTATAAAGAAGCAGAAGAAACAATGAAAGAAATAGCAGAACAAGCCATTAATTATATTAAAAAAATAGGTTATGGAGAATTTATAAGAAATGCATAAAATATTAAAATGTGTTATCTGTAATTCATATACACTTCAAAAAATACACTGCAACAAAAACACAATAACAACTAAACCGCCAAAATTTTCAAATAAACATCAAAAATCAAGAATAAAATTCAAAAAGGAGGCTGGATTAATATGACCTGGAAAATAAAACAATTTTCAAATCCAAAATTAAAAGATCCAATTTTAATAGAAGGTTTGCCTGGCATAGGTAATGTAGGAAAGATAGCCGTAGACTTTATAATAGATAATTTAAAAGCTAAAAAATTATTACAACTCTATTCTAAAACACTTCCACATTCTGTTTTTGTTAACGAAGAGAATCTTATTGAACTACCATTGATAGAAATTTATTATAAAAGATTAAAAGACAAAGATTTATTATTATTATCGGGAGATGTCCAACCATTAGAAGAGACATCTTGTTATGAATTCTGTGACACAATATTAGATATTTCAGAAAAATACCATAGTAATGAGATTATCACATTGGGTGGTATTGGTTTAAGCAACATCCCAAAAGATCCGCGTGTTTTCTGTACAGCAAACAACAAAGATATAATGCAAAAATACAGAAAAAAATATAAACAAATGCAAAATGATGCCTATGCAATCATAGGCCCAATTGTTGGTGTTTCAGGTTTATTAGTTGGTCTAGCAAAAGAAAGAAACATTCCAGCTATTTCTTTATTAACAGAAACCTATGCTCACCCAGCATACATAGGAATAAAAAGTGCAAAAGAAACTTTAAATGTTTTAAATAAAACCCTAAATCTTAACTTAAACTTAGAAAATTTAGACAATGAAATAGAAGAGATAGAACAGGAATTCAGAAAATCAGAATATTTACAAAAAATTCAGAAAATTAAAAGATTCAAAAAATCAAGAAGAGATATAAGTTATATTGGTTAAAAATTCATTAAATTTTTTTGTTCTTTTTTCTCTAAATCAACCCTCCCATATTCACCATCATAACCTGGCTTAACATTTATTTTCCCTTCTCTACACCTAATCACAACATCTGCAACCTTCTCATCCACTTTTTTCAAATCTTCAAAACTAACCTTCAACAAAACATTAAATTCATTCCCAAATTCCTTAATGAACAAATTATAAACATCATCTACCTTCTTAGAATTCAACAACTTAATATTATAAACAACACCAATCAATTCATGCAACGGAATCAACTTAATATAATCCTCCTTCATTCCTTTTTCCCTATCAGCTAATTCCTCAATTCTATTCTCTACACCTATTGTCAATAACCTTCCACACTTAGGACAAATCCCTTTATTTTTCTTCGTTTCTTTAGGTGAAAAACAAACCTTACAATTTCTATGTCCATCAAAATGATATTTTCCATATTCTGGCCATGTTTCAATAGTCCTTTTCAATCCTTTTTTGGTTCTTATTGCATTTATTATATCTTTATATTTAACTTCACAATCAAATTCAGTAGCCTCTCTACCCAATCTCCATGGATAAAAACTATGAGAATCAGAGAAACTAACAATATTCAATCTATCCCATTTACTAACTCTCCTCAACATCTCAGGATCAGCACTCATCCCAGATTCAATAGCATGCACATATTTACTTTTCTCTTTAAAACATTCTTCCACATTATCATAACCACTCTTACTTCCAAATATCGCAAACCAAGGAGTCATACAATGTGCTGGTATAACCTCTATCTTTTCATCAATTTCCATTAATAATTCAATAAATTCAACGCTTGTTATCCCAAATATAGGTCTTCCATCATAATCTAATCTTCCTTTCTTACCTAACATTTCAATAATCTGTTCAACAACCTCTTTATTAGGTGCTAAAACAACATAATGTATTCTTCTTCCTTTTTCATCTGAATAAATCAAAGAAATCTCAGTCTGCCACAAAAAAGGAAATTTATTTTTGCTCCACAAAACACCATCTTCCTCTTTTAAATTTTTATTAATTTCTTCATACCATTTAGGATGTTGAAAATCTCCTGTCCCTAATAAATCAATACCCTTTATTCTAGCAAATCTTTCTAAATTAAAGAAATTTATATTACCACTACAACCCCTGCTATATTTACTATGAATATGCAAATCAGCTATCATAAAACTAATTAAAAACAACTATTATTTAAAACTTAAGAAAAAAATTAAAAAGTTGGTTGAGCTGCTAATGCATCCTTAACCAAAATACCAGTTGTTATTGTCTCTTTATATGCATAATCAGCATATATATTCACTGCTGATTCAAATGCAACAGGTTGCTCATTTGAAGTATCTAAAACACAAGAAACACTTACCTTATTATCACTGCCTAATCTCACAATTCCACTATTCATTCCTCCAAGCGTACTACACATAACATTCAATCCTCTTGCAGGTTCAACAGTAACAAATATCTTATCTTTAACCAAACCAATATTCCCTAATCCTAAACTTTCAGTACAAGGAGGACTTGAACCAATACTTGTCATATCCCATACCTCTCCTTTATTTCCTTTTTTACTAGCACCAACATTTGTAATATCAAATGTAAATCTCACCTGATTCAAACCAGAAGCAGTTTCTCTAACATTACTAACTAACACAGGTGCACCAGAACTTTCTATATCTCTAATAGAATTGATCTCACATGCCTCCCCCACTCTTGTTCTTCCAATTTGAATTGCATCTCTCTTTAAACATAAACTAGTTATGGCCTTTGTTTTATAATCATAACAAACATCAGCTTGTAAATTAAACCTAATATCAGCTATTGCATCCTCTAAATAAGAAACAGGACCATATCTTATTTCTCCCTTTCCACCTAATAAAATTTCATTGCCATCTTTCCTAACACTCAAAATATCTTCCTGATTTTCTTTTTCTAAAATATTCCCAGGAAAACCAAATTCCCACGCACTAATTCCACTCAACAAAGCAACAGCATCTCCAGCTAAAACAGTATCCTCCCCTTTATTCTCTAATTCAATTGTAATAAAAAATGGTTCACTCCCCATATCCAAAACACCAGTGCTTGGTGGTTCATCTGCTGCAAATTTAATATTTACTCCTTCACTACCTCCAACAAAACTTGTTCCAATAGTTGCCTTACCCCCAGGCCATTGACAACTTGCAGAAATAAAAACTAGACTAATTATCAAAAAAATATAAATCCACCTCATTTTTAATCCTCCTATTTCCTTTAAAAAATCATTTCTTATTTATTAATCTTTCTATTAAACAACACCAATTCTCTTCTTAATTAATACATTCTTAGTTATATGTTCTCTATAACCATATTTTAACCTTATATTTAAGGGTGTTTTAAATGGAATATTAATCTCATTTTTACTAAAAACAAATTTAATTGTTGCTAATCCCTCACCATCTCTGTTTAATAAAACAACTTTCTCATATTCCACACCAGTTAAACCTTTTATAGGATCTAATCTTTCATAATCATTTCTGCCATTCAAAGTTATATCCTCAATATAAATCCTATTTAATTGTTGATAAGAAGGTATTTCTACATCAGAACCAATAGCACTACACTCTGGATTAACTAATTGCTGTTTAATAACACTTCCATCACCTTCATGTTTAAAATGCAAAGTAAAATAAAACTCAACTAAATCTCCTTTTAAACTCATTTCCTCATCAACTTTATTAACAACAACAGGAGCTCCCTGACTTTCCATAACAACATCCTCTACTCTACATGCATCCTCTTCTGTATTATATAAATTAGCACTCAAACAAACATTTGGTGCAGCTAAAGTTCTATATATATAACAGCTTGTTATAATTATTGGTTGTTCGATATAATCACTAACAACATCATCCAAACCAGTTATCTGTCCATTAAAAACAACAGTTTCTCTTCCACCATCTGGATTTATAACACTTCTCCCACCTAAAACAGGCATTGCCACAGGACTTATTCCAAAAATATAACTTTCACTAAAACCCCTAGGAGAAACATACCCCTCTTCAATATCAGAAAAACCTTCATTACTTAAAACAACACCAATAGCAAATTCAGAACCAGCCCATAAATTATCAGCTGGCATTCCATCTAAAAATCTCATACTCAAACCCTCTATACCTTTTCCATAAGGCTCTTCCTTTTCTTTAGCACATCCAGCTACTAAAAACAACAATAAAACCATTAACAATATTTTTTTCATCATTTTTTATTATTTTTATTTTATTTAAATTTATTTATAACAACCACCCTTTTTATTCCTTGTATCTTGACATAAACAACAATCACCATCAGCACTTAAATCTAAACCACCATTATCAATATAACACAAAGAATTATCCATTTTACCATTTACAATAAACTTCAAATCTAAATGCGGACCAGTACTCGAACCAGCACCAGGATCTCCAGGATAACCACCAGACAAACCAATTATTTGTCCCTGATTTACACTATCCCCTTTATTCACATTAAATTTAGATAAATGTCCATATTGTGTTACCATACCATTACCATGATCAATCTGCAAATTATTACCATAACCACCACAATTACCACTACATATACTAATAACACTACCAGCAGCAACAGCTCTAACAGGAGTACCAACAGGAACAGAAAAATCTAAACCTTGATGGAACTCTGTAATTGTTCTATGACCATAACAAGAGGTTATTTTAGTTGCATCAACAGGCCTGATAAATTTCCCACTTAAACCAGGCAATCCTAAATCAATATTTGGTATACCAATACCTTCTTCAACACCAAAGAACACAACAACTGTCTTTTTCTCAGCACTATAGACATAATCAGCCTCAAATTGGTAATATTCTTGTTTTAAAGCAATAGTTCCTAATATTCCATAATCAACATTAAGATAACATCTAAATGTTTTAAAAGTATCAATACCTTCATCAAAACTCATTTCATATTCAACAAAGTTACCAACATCTTTTCCACTACCAAAAGGACAGGTTTCACTTACATCTAAATCAACACCTTTCGGCAATCGCAATTTCAAACTATTAATATTCTTTATTTTCCCATCCCATTTATTTTTCACAGTAATACCTAAAAACTTACTATTCTCTCCTTTAACCAATCCAACTGGCTGTATTCTTTCACCTGTACCAACACCCAAAGCAACTTCAACAGGACCAGCAGTATAAACAGAACTCACAGGACTCTTCTCATCAATTTTATAATATTCAAAAACATTTTCCACACCTTTACTCAACAAACTTCTCTTTTCTTCATCATCCATAAAATAAACTTTCAAATAACCCTTAGTATTAAATTCATAATCAACATTTAACTTAGCAATAGCACTTCTTCCAGGTTTTCCTAAGGAATCATATTTTCCAAATCTACACTCAGGACTATAACTCTCAAAAGGCAATATCCTATATTCTTTCATAGGAACCACTTCACCTTCAGTAATATTATTTAGTTTACAACCAACACTAAATGTTTTCAATTCTTCAACATACTCAGGAAAACCATAAACATCTACATCAGCAAATAATATAACATCATCTTCTTTAGTAAATTCTTTTTGATATGGTTCAAATTTTGTAATATAAACCCCCAATTTAGTATCAACATGTTCATCTACCTCACCAGACCAAACTTCCATTGGTGTAGTAGGATTTAAAAAAACTTCCCAACCCTGTTTCATAGTTAACCATAATTTAGAATTTACTATTGGCGTATAAATCTGTTGTTCATAAATCCTTTCTAAATCTCCTGTAACAAAATTCCTATACAAAAATAATCCGCCAATAACAATTACAGCAATAAAAATAATCCATGAGATAGTTATAAAAATCTCTCTTATTCCAAAACGATATAATTTCCTACCAGCTTCAAAACCACCAGTCTCCCAAGTCCTTCTCAATCCTCTACCAACACCAACAGTTCCTTCTTTAACAGCTTTTCCATAATCAATAGCCCTTTCACCAACACCTCTAACACCTTCACTAATTCTCCCCCCAACAGGTTCTTTATTTGCTCTAGCCATTCTCCTATCCTCTCTCCAATCTCTAATCCCTTCTCCAAATATATCCCAAAAACCTCTCCCAGAAGTCCTTCTAATAGGTTCCTCAACCATTCTCACTCCAACCTAACAGTTAAATCAACAATCTCAAAATCACTCATTGCTCTTAAACTAATACTATTCCTTCTCTTTTTCACATTATCAGAAATAACTAAACGATCAAAATCTACAACCTTAAAATCAAACACATCATCATTAATATAAACCTTCAACCAATCATCATTTGAATAATCATTAAATAACATCTCTAAAATAACATCCCTCGTTCCATCCTTAACCTCTCCATATTGATTTTCATCTAATTCAAAAAAATATAACAATCTACTCCCACTCGTTTCAGTTTCAATAAAAACATTTCTTAAAATAACATCTCCTTTATCAATTTCAAAAACAATTTTATTATCATCTTTCACTCCTAAAAGATCTTTCAAAAATCCTAAAGGAATATCATTCGTCTCATAATTATTACACAAAAATCTATCGCTTAACAAACCATTACCATTAATAGATACCTTTAAATTTCCTCTTTCATCACCTATACAATCTAAATAATAATTCAAAGAAGCACTTCTTACATTTTTCTTATTTAAAGAAAAGAATCTCTCAGCTTTCCTATTATCAACAATATATCTCTTGATAATTTTCAAATTCCTTAGATCATATTTACAGATAAAACCAGAACAACTAAATATTAAATCATTTTTTCCTTCTTTTAAATAATCTTTATTTAACCCCAAAAGATTATTGCCATAACCATTATATACCTCATTGCTATTTAAATAAATAACCAATCTCCCCTTACTTTCAGCAACAGAGTAAAATAAACTAGCACTTTCCAATTTCTCTAAATCCCGCAAACTAAAACTCACATTCTTATCTTTCCCAAAAAATACATTTTTATTAACAAATAAATTCCCCAAAAGATCACCTACTTCTGTATCAATCTCGCTAAACAAATGCGCATCAAATAGATTTACTCTTGTAACTCCACCTCCAGGTCCAACAACAACAGGCTGTTCATTTAATAAAACATCCTTACTCTCACCAAATTCTCCTCCTAATAACTCTGTTCTTTCTTCAGGTGGCAATAACAAAATATATCCCAGCATAAACAATAGAAATAACAAAACAAAAGTTGCAGCTGTAGGAACTTGACCTCTTTTTTTCATATATCTAAATAAATTCCACTACTATATAAATATTTTTCTAAAAAACCTTAAAAAAGAACTTCAAAAATCTTGGCTCATTAATCACCATCTTCCAAAAAAACCTACTCAAATGATCTCTATCATAGCTCTCTAAAATATTTTTAACTTTTTTTCCTTTACATAATCTCAACAATTCTTCATAATCTTTTTCATTAAACCTATCTAACATCTTCCTAACTAACAAAGCCCTATCCAAATCCTTCCCAATTTTCTTCCTCCATGCTCTTTCATAATTTCCTCTACCCAACACATTACTTAATTCTCTAGCTCCTATCAAACCAGTAACCAATCCTCCATAAGTACTTGCTTTAACCATTCCAGCAGCATCTCCAACTAAATATACATTCTCATTACTAGTTCTATAGTTTTTATCATACAAAGGAACAAAACCACTCTGCCATTCCAAAATCTTCTTTCCTTTCAAAACATTACTCTCGCCAAAATAACCAACTCTAGCAATTTCTTCATTTTCAGGAACAATCCAACTAAAACCCTTACCTATCTCAACATCAACAACATTATCAAATTTTCCTCTAACTCTTGCCTGAACACCTCTAACATATTTCTTTTTTCCAAAAAAATCATACCCAACTTTTGAAAAAACACCATCAGCTCCAACCAAAACATCACATTTTATTTTCTTATTTTTAAACCTCAAAAACCCATCTTTATATGTTTCATATTTATGATTTAATAACACTTCAGTACCATTATCCAAAGCTCTCTCCATTAAGTATCTATCAAATTTTTCTCTATCCAAAACATAATTCTTCTTTAACTTAAACTCAACTTCTTCTTTACCCCCTATAATTCTAAAATCACTAACTTCATTAACAACAAACTCTTTCTTAATTTTAACAACATTTCCTAATTCACCTGTTACCAAACCAGTACATTGCACTGGCTTACCAATCTCATTATGTTCTTCAAATATCTTAACATCCTTTAGTAAACTACCCAAATAACATCCTATAGGTCCACCACCAATAATTCCTATCATTCCAACTAAAAAACACAAAAAATTTATAAAACCTTTCACTAAATCACAGATATGCTAGATTTTATTCTTTTAACAATAACATTAATCATTTTAATCTTAGCAACAATTTCAGACATAAAAACAAGAGAAATTCCAGATTACCTAACATATTCCTTAATTTTTATAGTCATTTCATTGAATTTACTAAATTCTATCATTTATAAAAACACAAATTACTTAACAATCTTAATCTATTTACTCATCTTCATTATAATAGCAAACATTTTATATTATACAAAATTCTGGGGTGGTGGTGATTCAAAATTAATTATTGGTTTATCTTTAGTATTTGTCAATTACCCAAAACCATTAATAAACTATTTTCAACCTTCTTTACCATATCCATTCTTGATAACATATTTCATAAATCTTGCACTAACCTCTTTTGTTTATGGTTTGATATTTTCAATAGCATTAGCAATAAAAAATAAAGATAAATTCAAAAAAGAGTTCCTAACCTTACTACCAAAATACAAAACCATAAGAATAATCACAATAACCCTAACAATTGTAACAATCATAACATTCTACATAACAAAAATACAGCCATTAATCTTACTAATAATCTTAATCTTTTTTCATCCATACATCTTAATTTTTGTAAAGGCAACAGAAAATTCATCTTTAATAAAATCAGTTCATCCTAAAAAAATAACAGAAGGCGATTTATTAGCTGAAAACATAAAGATAAACAATCAGATTTATTCAAAAAAATCTCTTGGCTTAGAAAAATACCAAATACAACAATTAATAAAAAGAAACAAACTAGTTTTAATAAAGTATGGTATTCCTTTTGCACCAGTCTTTTTAATATCTACAATTATCTCTTTAATCTTTGGAAATATTTTTATGGTACTCTAAAATCCTCATCAACTTCAACTTGTTCTGCTTCTTCACTTTCTTCAACTTTATCTTCTTGTATTTTCTCAACTTTAATTTCTTTGCTTAACTCATCTAATTCTTTTTCACTAACCTTTCTCCCTTCCCAAGAAAAAACAACACCATCATCCCTAAACCTAGGAATTACATGAACAACAACATGATCAAATCTTTGTCCAGCAACTTCTCCCTCAGCAACAAACACATTAGTTCCTTCAGCTTTAACAACCTCTTTTACTTTTCCATTCAAAACATTAACAACCTTAAACAAATGTGAAATATCAAATTCTTTTAATTTTCCATAATGATTCTTGGGAAAGATCAAAGCGTGTCCTTTATTGGCAGGATTAATATCTAAAATTCCTATTACACTTTCATCTTCATAAATTTTCTTACTCTTTATCCTTCCATCAACAATACCACAAAACAAACACTGCTGTCTCTTCAAAAACTCAATCTGCTCAGGACTCAATTTCTTCATAAATTCTTCTAATTTCTTTTTTTGTTTTTCTAATGGTAATTTACCAATTTCTTGTAATTCCAAAATCTGCTTTTTATTCAAACTCATCCTATTGCCCTTCTCACATCAATAACCTCTACACTCTTCACACCTTTAATTTTCTTTATCTCATTTTCCAAAGAATCAGTACCACCATCTTCTTCATCCCAAACAAAAATAAATTTTAAAGCCCTTAAACCAAAAGCAATATTCTCTATCTCTTTTTTCACTTCACCACTTAATTTTTTTTCTATTTCTCTCTCTAATCTATCAAAATCAACATCCAAACCCTTAGGCATAACTTTCAAAGTTACAACAACTTTAGCCATTTTTATCCTTGTTTTTGGTTAAGCTTTTTTTAAAAAAGATTATTTAATTAGGACCTTCAAAACCACATTTTTTACATTTATACTTTACAGCTAATCTTCTGCAATCAAAGCATCTAATTATTTCCTCTTTTCCACAATCAGGGCATTTAAATCTAGTTGAACCCTTGATATTTGTTATATTTTTATCACATGAATTACACTTTTCCATTCAAAAACCGAAAATATAAATATTTATAAAGGTTTTCTTTCGTCTCTTAAGTAAATAGAAAAACAATAATCCCAAACACATTAAAAAAATAGAACTAATTAAAACTAAGCTCCCATCGTCTAACCTGGAAAGTTTATACCCAGAGAGGACATAACCTTGCGGTTTCAAAGCAAAAAGGTTAAAGTCAGGGTTCAAATCCCTGTGGGAGCACACCCAAATCATACAAACCAAGATTCTCTAATTAATAGATTACACATCAAAATCTCTTGTACCATGACTTGCTCTTTCAATCCATTGCTGTACTGAAGAATTTTCTTGTATTCGTGATTTATCAAATCCCCAGTTCTCACATAGTTGTTCTAATGCCTCCTTCTTTTCTGAAAAAAAAGTTGCATCAATATATATTGGAGCATCTATAGGGCTTGTATTTAAAAAATAAATTATATAATTATCATTCTCAAGTCTATTTACTGTTAACATCCGATAATTCTCAGCAATCCTACACGGTTTCCATCCGCAAAATAAAGAAGTATCCTTCAAAGAATTTTTATCCAAAGCTTTAAGATATTCATCTAAAATTGAATTACCGGTATTCAAATCCTTTGAGAATTTTCCTTTTTCCCATACCCCAATCTTAAACCTTACATTTTCACCAACATATCGCCTTGCCATTACCCTACCCCCAAACAACAAACAAAGAATAACAAAAACTATATAAAACCTTTGTTAATATAAATCCAACGTTCTTAACTACAAAATAATCAATCAAATTTATATATACATAATTAAAATAATAATGAAATGAAAATAAAAAATATAGGAAAATCTTTGTTAATAGCCCTAGGTTCTATTATAATAGATCAAATATATCACATATCAATAAAAGCAGCTCATCAAATATTCACTATATTTATAGACCCAAGCACAATAGTTTATATAGGTACCAAATTTTTATTTGTATTTGTAATAAGTCTGATAGTCCTAAATATAAAAACTATCAAAAATAAATATCTCCAATCTGTAACCATAGCACTAGTAGCGGCATTTTTATTCTCAATCTTATTAAATTACATGTTTCCAAACTTGTATAACATAATTATGCATATGTCTCATGCTTTAGCAATTTTTATAGCTTCATGGTTTGTTTTATCATTCATAAAAAAATAAAATAAGAATATATACCACTAATTAACTATTATTTTACCTTTCATTGATGGATGTATTGTGCAAATATAATCAAAGGTCCCTTTGTCATTAAATGTAAAAACAAATGTTTCTCCACTAGTTAAAGTACCAGAATCAAAATTTTCTTCAGATGTAACAGTATGTGGAGCAGAATCTTCATTAGTCCAAGTTAGAGTTGTTCCAATTTTTATATTAATTGTTGCAGGATTGAATGCAAAATTTTTAATAGAAATACTTTCTTTTTGTGAGGATGATATTGGAACGATGCTATCTTCTTTTTGTATCTGCTGTTGTCCACATCCACTTATAAGTATGATTCCCACAACCATTAATATTAGAACACTATATTTTGATTTCATCCTATACATAACCATACTATACAGATTGTATTTAAATCTTTTTGTTTATTTTTCTGCGAAGCAGACTAAATGTCCCGAAGGGAAATTTCAGAGTTTTAGTTTTGGCCGTTCTTAATTATATCAAGAATATCAAAATGAATATTATTCATATTTTTCTTATTTAACACAGAGATAGAAATATTCTTTAAATCAACAATTTCATTATTATCAATTAGGTTTTTGTTTTGATTTCCTAATTTTTTAATCATGAAAAAACTCATCTCGGAATCAAAATATTCGCTTAAATCATCTGCATAAAACTTTGTATTAATAACTTTGATTGGATTTTTATCAAAATCGATAATTTCAAAGCTTGTTTCTTCTAAAAATTCTCTTTTCAATGTATCAAACAAACTCTCGTTATGATCTTTTCCACCACCAGGAAACTCCCATATATCTACCCAACTTGGTTTAACTAAGAGAATTTTAGAATCTTTGATAAAAATCCCATATGCAGATTTTCTTTTTTTTGCAATAATATTACTTGGTATTTTATGATAATTTCCTTTTCTATCTCTGTACATACATATAAAGAAAAATATGAAATTAATAAAGGTTTCTAGGCCAAAACTAAAATTGAATAGAATGCCTGTTAAGTTCGTTTTCGGTTACGAAGTTCCGAAAACCTGCGTCTGCAGAGTTGAGAAAGAGGGCGTCGTTCTATCAAAATAGCAAAGCGATACATCAAGAACAAGAATGAAAGGCACACTCAAAAATAAAATAGTTTATATATCCTGAGTAAATAATAGAATGTGAGCACTGATAACAATGGAATACTATTGTAAAGAATGTAAGAACGGAATAACATCTCAAGAATACGAGTTTTCTATAAAAAAGTACGGATTACCTTTGTGCAGAATTCATCAAAAAAATTATACTCCTAATATGAATAATACTGGATTATCAAAACGAGAAAGTAGATACAAAGAAGGCATGATAAAAGGCAGAATTGCTGAAACTTTGATTGAAGAATTGTTTTTATCTTTGGGATTTAATGTATTTAGGTATGGCATGGAAAATACAGTTCCTGGAATTATGAAACTTCTCAAAGGAGTTAGATCCGATGTTGCAGATACCATAAGAAAGATGCCTGATTTTGTAATCCAGAATCCAAAAACTGATGAGGTATTTTTTATAGAAGTAAAATTTAGAGCTAATGAGGAATTTTCTATAAGTGATATTGATAAAGACTATCCATTTGAAAATGCTTTCTTTATATTAGTCTCTAAAAAACATATAAAATGTTTATCCTATCCTGAGCTAAAATCAGGAAAAAGCATAACTCCTTCTTCACATAATTATTTAGGGAATAGGAAAGAATTTGAGTTAGATAAAGAAGTAATAATTGATTTTTGTGATTTTGCAGTAAAATTCTTTAGTGATGTATAATCCGTTTTTTAGTGTGCCCCCTTGCCTTAGTTAGCCCTCTTTCTCAATTGAACTTAAGCCATGTTATGCTCGTCAGTTAGGACTTGATTTTTAGTGCAATGATGTCGTGCAAAAAATCAAAGTTGAGGATTTGTCGTAATCTGGCTCGTAGAGCTTTCTATTAACAGAATTGAAGGGCGGGACTTTATGATAATTACTACTTATAAAGGACTAAAAAACGAAAGCTTTAAATACTATTAGTTGTTATAGGTATTCATGATAGATATAGCTAAATTACTTAAAAATTTGCCTGAAGCACCAACATTAGTTCAATTACGTGAAAAAAAAGGTGTGGAAAATATGGTTGGTTCTCCCTTAGTTAGACAAAGAAACAAAGGTGGAAAAGGTTTATACTTCTATGAAGATGGAAGTGTTTTAGTTCATGATTCTAGAGGGGGTTTTTATCACTTTATCACTCAAGAAGGTAGGAAGAGATTATCTTCATCTGACAGAAGAGTTTTAGAAGAGATTGTATATGGGAGAACAAATCCAGATAGATATGAAAAACTTGGTTCAGGCAATTTTAGTGATTCTTATTCTTTATCTATGGCAGATGGCGTTGCAATGAAAGTAACAAATGCTGCAAAGTTTCTCGGTAAAGAATTATCAGATGTATTTTCAAATGCTTATGATGACTTAATTTCTGGATCTGAAATGAGTAGGGTTGGTGGAGGTAAAAAAATTGTTCAGCACGTTGATTTAAGAACTTCTCTTGAATTGTTAAATGCGTTAAGAACTAATGGTTTTGCTACACCAGAAATTTATGGATTTTCAATTAGAGAAAATACTTCTGGTGAAGAACCTCAAGAATATCAATTTATGCAAAGAATTGATAGACCGACAGTTGAACAAATTTTTGAAAATACAGATGACTCATTAAATAATCCTCAAGTAAATTATGAAGCAATTCCACATTGCCAAATTGTTAGTGATGCAAGACAACATTTTGATTCAGACGATGAAATGTTAGGAGCATTAGTTAGAGCATATACTGACTTTAGAAGAAACGCAAAGACAGCAATTTGGAATATTGGAGATATGAAGGAAGATAATCTATTTGTACATGACTTTGGTCCTGAATCAAGAGAATTTACGATTATGATGATAGACCCAATTGCTGAGGTTTCTTATATTCAACCGATTCGCAAAAGTCCAAGAGATGAATTAAAGGATATCAATTATTCTTTCGTTAAATAAAGTCCCGCCCTCTTCTCGTTTTTAGACAAATCCTCAATTGATCATAATCTGTGTTATGTGCCCCGAACGGAACGAAGTGGAGTGAGAGTGCAACGTGGTTCAAGCCGAAGGCGAGAAAGTCGGGCGGAGGGGCGCTACTTTTTCTGAATTAGCTGTGGACAGAATTTAAGGAGATTTCTCAAATTAATTATTGCTTTGGACAAAATAGTACCATTAATCTGCTTGATTTTTCCATCCCAAGGATCAAAGATTTTGTAGCCATTTTTTGATTTTTCAATGACGATTACGAAATGTGGGTAATGGCTAACTTTCCAAAGGTAATAAGAATCCAGATAAACAATAACTGGCGATATTTTCATAAGTCTATCAATCAATTTCAAATCTATTCTTTCTTGAAGCAAATTTACTCTATCTGAAAACTTAAATTTTTTTATGAAATTAAAGAATGGTTTATTATCAACATAAAAATCGAGGTCTACATTGAATTTTTGGGCTACAAAATCTAAATGTCCAATTGTAAAATTATCTTTGGAAAAATCAAGCGCATAATCAATAACTTCTCTTTCTATTTTTTTAGAAATCTCTGTTCCAACAAGATTTAGCAAGTCCACAGCTAAACAAGTTTCAAATGTAGATTGTTCATATTTTTGAATCATAATAACACTAATTCATTTGAAGCTTATAACTTTTGTGCCCCGTAGCTCGATTGCACATAACTCTTTATATACGCAAACACCTAAATTTCTCACTCTCAACCTTTCTAACAGTTAAATTTCCATCTTCAAAATCACTTTTTCTGTCCTCTTTTTCAAGTTGTAAACTATCTAAAGGACTTTTAACATTCAACATTTTTGGATTTGTCATATGCACATAAACCATTGTTGTTTCAATATTATTATGTCCCAACAAACTCTGAACTGATGAAACACCATAACCATTCTCAATTAAATGTGTAGCAAAACTATGTCTAAATGTATGTGGATGAACTCTTTTCTTAATCCCAGCTTTTTTAGTAGCTTTCTTAACAAATTCTTGAACACTTCTAACACTCAAATGCCCCAGGTTACCCTCAAATAACCAAGAATCATATTCTAATTTATTACACTCAATATACCTACCCACTTCTTTTCTCAAATTCTCAGCTATAATAAATAATCTGTCTTTATTTCCTTTACCTCTCCTGACCCAACCAAAACCCTTCTCCAATTCCAAATCCCTAACTCTCAAATTAACTAATTCACTAACTCTTAATCCACCACCATACATCAATCTAATCATCAACTTATGTTTTTTATTCTCAACACAATTTATTAAATCAACAACTTCTTCCTTATCCAAAACAATAGGCAATTCCTTAGCAACTTTACTAAATTTTATTTTAAAAACAAAATTTTTATTCAAAATCTCCCTCATCAAAAATTTCAAGGCACATAAATTAACATTCAAACTACTTCCACTTTTTCTTTTCTC
>CAYQQE010000004.1:10545-19971 GCA_964419915.1 Candidatus Woesearchaeota archaeon | reverse complement strand
AGACGCAAAAACAACTTACCCTTCTCAGCAAGGCCCGATACCAACAACAAAATGGGAAGCATTACGAGAAGGTTATGATGATGTAAGGTATTTAACAACTCTTTATGAACTACTTGACGAATTAAATAAAACAAAGCCTGGTCTTGCATCAAGTATAGACAATGAAATAAAGAATGAGTTGACCAAATATAACAATCTGCAGGATTACAATACGATACCAGCAGACGATTACCAAAATACTAGGTGGCTTATTGCCCAAAAGATAATGCTTGCCCAAAACACATATCCAATTACAAATGTTACTGAATGTGGGGATGAAATTTGTGAAGGTGATGAATCCTGCCAGAACTGCCCAACCGATTGTGGTACTTGTAATGGCGGAGGAGGTGGGGGTGGAGGTGGAGGAAGCAGTGGAAGTAGGAATAATTACTGTGGAGATGGAATATGCAATTCAAATGAAGATTGTTCAAAATGTGCAAGGGACTGTGGTGATTGTATAATTAAAAAATGCATTGAAGATTGGGAATGTGGTAAATGGACTATTTGTTCTGAAGAAGGATTGCAGACAAGAAACTGTATCGATATAAAAAATTGCAATACAATAATAGGAAAACCAGAAACAAAAAGATACTGCACACCAATAACTGCAATATGCAACGATGGCATTAAAAATCAGAATGAGGAAATGATTGATTGTGGTGGTATTTGTGAACCTTGCGCAAAAAGTGATAAATCTAAATTTAATTTATATTTGATAGTTACTTTTATTCTATTAGGAGGCATCATATTCGCAATTGTAATCGTATTCAAAAGACATCATAAACCTACATATAAAAATAAAATTTAAGAAAACATACAAAATAAAGTATATAATCCAAGAAATATTAACTATTTATAACCAGAATAGAATTAAATTATTTAGTTACTTTACGATCTATTGGAAAAAGCCTCAGTCGGGAATCGAACCCGAGACCTCTTCCTTACCAAGGAACTGAGCAATTTCTTTGTGCTCTACCAGGCTGAGCTACTGAGGCAATCTCTAGGTTTTTTCGTGAACGTTTTTTTCTAAAAAAGGTTCTTTTTGGAAAGTTTATGCGAGGGAAGGGAATTTCCTAAGCTTAGTTTCCTAAACTTATTTTGAATTCGAGCAAATTTTACTTTGTCCCTCGTAGGCACTAAGCCACAGGATTTCTCCTTTTGGAAAACTTAAGTTTAGCACCAGATTTTATCTAGACCTGCCCGTTTTCCAGACTCCGGCACCCTCGCATAAGAAAAAATACTACTACAACATTTATAAAAGTTTCTAAGCCCTCAGAGGGATTTGAACCCCCGATCTTCTGCTCTCTCAAATATACGAGGCAGATGCATTACCAAACTATGCTACAAGGGCTTTATCCTTTCCTTTTCTCTGACAATCAGAACAAACAACTTTTTTCTTAATATAAGTTCCCTTTAATTTTCCTAAAAAATGAGTTTCAATTTTCTCACCACAAACATCACATTTCATAAAAACTAAAAAGAAAAAAGAATTTATAAAAGTATCTCAATTACTTCTATTCTGCTCAGTACAAAGTGCTAAATAATGTTCAAATGGTTCCTCATCTTTATCAATCCAACTATCTACAACATACAATCTTTTTTCCCAATCTAAAACAAGAATAGGATCTGGATTTGGTTTTTGTTCAACTCTAAATTCTAAAGTATCAATTTTTGGTTCCCATAAAAGTTTTAATCTAGCACTATCTAAGTTAGGACCCAACCAATCTTTCCTAGTCAATATCAAATCCCCAATCATTTCAGTATCTAACATCTCACTATAAACACTACAACAAAAACTCAATGCTTCCTTAGCTTTTTCTCTAACATCTATAGGGAAGAAAGGAATCTTAGCAGTAATCTTTACTTTTGCTCTTTCTGCCTCAACTTCATGTTCCCATCCATTATTACCTAAACCAACACAAGCAAAAACAGGCATTTTAATTTTATAACTCTTCCAAGTATTATCCTCTTTTTTATTTAAAGTAACTGTTTTCTCTAAATCTAAAATCACCCTAGACAATTCTGGATATCTTTCCCTAACCAAAGAAGACATATATTCTCTTACATAATCCCTCAAAACCTGTGTCCTACTCTCCCGCTCACCTTCTAAAGGTACATAATTCCAAACATATCTAACAGCACCAACCAAATCTTGTTTTCTTTTTTCTCTTTCTTCTTTAACTTGTCCTGCGTACAAAGAACCAATTTCTTTATCCAAAACCAAAGTACTTACTATATCTCCAACAGGCATTAAAGCTAATTCATCCATATTAATTCTACTTAAATCAACTTCCAAAGCACTTACCATTTCAACCACCCCCTAATTTTTTACCAATAATAATGTTCTTTAATATATTCTAAATCTTCTTCAATAAACCTCCTCATACCATCCCCAATACCCTCTACCGATTTTCTTTCTGCATTTGAAAAAGAAGGAATTACTTTCTCACTAACTCTCTTTACTAAATCATATGGTAATGAAAATGTTGATTGCATACTTATAGGACAAATCCCAGTACCACAAAAATCCTTAAAATCTTGATATAATCCACAAGTTGGATAATTATCTCCAGGATCAGGAACATAAACCCAATGATACTTCACCATTTCTTGTATAGCATCTCTAATCTTAGGATTCACTTTTCCCCTTGAGTTTCCCATTTCCTCTTCAAAATATTCTATTAATTTTCTTTCAAAAGACTCCCTTTCAAATCTAAATTGTTGATAATTAATCTGTCCTGCATTTCCTCCAATAAATTCAATTGTCCCATTCACAACCTCACTCAAAATAAATTCATTTATCGTTGGTAATCTCAATCCATCCTCTGTAGCAACAACTAATAAACTTTCCAAAACCTTTCTTCTATACATCCTTTTTTCCATTCCTCTTTTATATTTCTCTTCCATACAACCATATAATACTTGTATTTTATTTAACAATTACTTACAAAAATCTTTACATGGTGTTGTACCACAATAATTTTTATTAACTTTAAAATATTCCCATCATTATGCTAAATCAAAAAATAATCAAACAAATCAATTATTATGTTTATATAAAACCAAGAACAATCCAAGAAATTTCTCTTTTAATAAACAAAAACTGGAGAACAGCTAATTCCTATATAGAAAAAATAAAACAAGAACAAGGCACTATCTCAATAAGAATTTTTAGAGAAGGAACAAGAGGAGCTCTAAAAATTGTTTACTGGAACTCAATAGAAAAAATACATTCGTCACAATTTCAAGAAAGACTCTTCCAACAAATATCAACAGGAAAACATAAAGAAGATTTTTCACCTTCAGAAATTTACCAATACATAGACAAAAATAAAAAATCAGCACAAATTCTAAATGAAAAATCTTATTATTCAAAAGAAAATTTTCAAGATTATCAAAACTTTCTAAAATCAACACAACAACAAATCCTCCTCTTCTCAGGCAATTTATCTTTTCTTAATTTATCTTACAAAAACAAAAACATCCTACAAACAATAGAAGATCTAGCAAAAAACAATATCCCTATAAAAATTCTAACAAGAGTTGAATTACCAGGAATAGAAAATATAAAAAACACTCTTTCAATAAATGAAAAACTAGGAAAAAATCTAATAGAAATACATCACTGTTTCCAACCATTAAGATGTACTATTATAGATTCGAAAATAGCAAGAATAAAAGAGGTAAAAGACCCGAAAGTTTATCCTGTAGATGAACTAAAAGAAAAGTTAACCATTCTCTACACAATCCATGATGAAGAATGGATTGAATGGTTACAAAAAGTTTTCTTCAACTTATTTAGAAAATCTATCTCAGCAGAAAAAAGAATAGAAGACATAGAAAACATAAGTTTTATTAAATAACATTTTCTTTTAAATTTCATGAGAATCGCTGTAATTCAAAAGGATAAGTGTAACCCACAAAGATGTGGTAATTACTGCCAAAAACTCTGTCCAATAAACAGAAAAGGAGAACAATGTATCACAATAAACCAAAAAGCAGCAATTAATGAAGAACTTTGCATAGGTTGTGGTATATGCCACAAATGTCCTTTCGAAGCCATCTCAATAATCAATCTGCCAGAATCTCTAAAACAACAACCAATTCATCAATATGGAAAAAATGGTTTCAGACTTTTCAATTTACCCTTACCACAAAAAAACAAAGTTACAGGCATCATAGGAAAAAATGGAATAGGTAAAACCACAGCAATTGAAATCCTATCAGGAATTCTAAAACCAAATCTAGGAAAAAAACAAGCCTCTGAACAAGAAATCTTAGAGTTCTTCAAAGGTCAAGAATTACAAAATCATTTTAAAAATTTAAATAGATTAAAAGTTTCATATAAACCACAAAAAGTTGATCAAATTCCAAAAATAACAAAAGGAACTGTTAAAGCTCTATTAACAAAAGTTGATGAAAAAAATCAACTAGAAAAAATAACAAAACAATTAGAAATATTCAATATCTTAAATCATGACATAGATCAAATCTCAGGAGGTGAATTACAAAGAGTGGCGATAGCAGCTACAGTCCTTAAAAAAGCCGATATCTATATTTTTGACGAACCAACCAATTATCTAGATATCAAACAAAGATTCAAAATAGCCAAATTCATTCGTTCTTTATTAAATGAAAAAACCTCAATTATTGTAATAGAACATGATTTAATCATCCTTGATTACCTATCTGATATTATCCATTTAATGTATGGCCAAGAATCTTGCTATGGTATTGTCTCGCAACCAAAAACAACAAAATCTGGAATTAATATTTACCTAGAAGGTTATCTAAAACAAGAAAACATAAGATTTAGAGATAAAAAAATAACATTCCAAGAAAAAACACCTGAAAAATCTAAAAAGTTTAGCACATTAACCACTTTCACAGAAATTTCTAAAAAATTAAATTCATTCACCTTAACAACAGAACAAGGAGAGATAAAACAACAAGAAATTGTAGGTATTCTAGGACCAAACGCTATAGGTAAAACAACTTTAATGAAAATTTTAGCAGGTCAACTAAAACCAGATTCAGGAGAACTAGAAAACATAAAAATATCCTATAAACCTCAATATATAAAACCAGACCAAAATGATTTGGTTATCAATTTATTACAAAAAGAAACAAAAGAATTTTCCTCTTCAAAATATAAAACATTAATTTTAGAACCATTAAAAATACAACCTTTATTTAATAAAGATATTAACACTTTATCAGGCGGTGAATTACAGAGAGTAGCAATTGCTTTAGCTCTATCAAGAGATTCAGATTTAATTTTGTTAGATGAACCATCTGCTTTCCTAGACATAGAAGAAAGATTAGCATTATCAAAAACAATAAAAAATTTCATAGAACAAAAAGAGATATCCGCTTTAATCGTTGATCATGATTTGTTATTCATTGATTATATATCAGACAGATTAATAATATTTTCAGGACAACCTGCGATAAATGGTCATTGTTCCTCTCCATCACAAATGGAGGAGGGTATGAATTCTTTTTTAAAAGACGCTAAAATAACACTAAGACGCGATACAGAAACAAAAAGACCAAGAATTAACAAACCAAATTCAGTTCTGGATAGAAAACAAAAAGAATCAGGAAAATATTATTATCAATAACATACCTTCTTATTTTTCTGCTAAAGCTTTTTCCTAAAAAACTTTAAACATATATTTTCTACTTCAATAAAATTAATATATAACTTATGTTCTACTATATATAGTATTTAAAAATTAAAAATATACAATATATTGTATTTAACTAAAAGTAGCAACATGTTATGTCCATTTTGTCAATCCCCTGAATTAAAGGTAACAGATACTAGAGAAACTGATGAATTAATAACAAGAAGAAGGCGTGAATGCCTAAAATGTAATAAACGTTTCACAACATACGAAACAATTCAATCCTCAAATATTACAGTAATCAAAAAAGATGGAAAAAGAGAACCATTCAATATAGAAAAACTAAGAACAGGCATTAAAAAATCATGTGAAAAAAGACCAATTTCAACAGATAAAATTGAAACAATAATAAACCAAATCCAAGCAAAATTAAACTCTTATAATACCACAGAAATCCCAACAAAAAAGATAGGTGATTTAGTAATGCAGAAATTAAAAGTTTTAGATAAAGTAGCATACATAAGATTTGCATCAGTCTACAAAGACTTTGCAGATATTGATTCGTTCAAAGAAGAATTAAAAACTTTAATAAAAAAGAGGTAAAATGAATGATTTTGAATTATTATACAAAGCATACCTAGAATTACGAAAAGAAATAGAAATTTTAAAAAGAGGTGATGAAAATGACATATGAAAGCCCAAAACTTTATGATACATATGATAGAAACATAACTAAAAGATTAGAAGAAAGATTGCTTGAAACAGCAGAAGAACCTAAATTCACCCCAAATGCTATTTCTGTTCTTGGAAAAAGATACTTTAGAAAAGACAGAGAAGGAAATATGCAAGAAGATGTTAAGAATATGTTAACAAGAGTTGCAGCCAATATTGCTTATCCAGAAATCCATTATGGAGCATCAGAAGAACAAGCATTTCAAACAGCTCAAACATTCTATGAAATAATGGCTAATAGAGAATTTATGCCTAACTCACCTACATTAATGAATGCAGGTCGTGAATTCCAACAATTATCAGCATGTTTTGTTCTCCCAATAGAAGATAGTATGAAAAGTATATTCAGAGGAGTTTATGATACAGCCATGATTCACACAAGTGGTGGAGGAACTGGCTTTTCATACTCCAGATTAAGAATGAAAAATGATTTTGTTTCTACAACACATGGTAGAGCATCTGGACCAGTATCATTCCTAAAAGCCTACAATCAAGCAACAACAGCTGTAAATCAAGGAGGTTTCAGAAGAGGTGCAAACATGGGTATTTTAAGGATCGATCACCCAGACATAATGGAATGGATATATGCAAAATCACAAGAAGGGCAATTTCCAAGATTTAATCTATCAGTTGCCATAACTGATGATTTCATGAAAGCTCTAGAAAATGATGAACATTACATATTAACAAATCCAAGAGCTGGTCAAACATATGAATTAACAGTTAAAGACATCGAAGACCAAAAAAAATGTGTAGAAGAAGGTTTACTAAGCTCTGAAAAAGAATTAAACATAATAATTGCTAAAGATAGAACAGTAATAGCACAAATACCTACTAAAAAAGATAATGAAGATAATGTTCTAGATATAAAACAAATTGAAATAGGACAAGTAGATGAACAAGGCAGAATAACTTACAATGCAAAAAAAGTTTTTGATGAAATAGTAAAATTAGCACATGCAACAGGAGATCCTGGAGTGGTATACATAGATACAATTAACAAGAATAATCCAACACCACATATCGGAGAAATAGAAGCAACTAACCCATGTATTATTGGTTCAACATTAATTTCTACAGAAAAGGGATTACTAAGAATGGATCAATTAGTAAAAGAATATAGTGATGGTGAGATTAAAATAGTTACAGACAATAGAGTTCCTATAAAAATAATAAACAAGGATGGAACAATACAACTTTTACAATCAAACCAACAAGGGACATCCTTAAATAAGATAACCAAAGCTTTCTCCACAGGAATCAAAAAAGTTTATAAAATAATCACCAACTCTGGTTATGAATTAGATGCAACCACAGATCATAAATTACTAACAAAAGACAAAAGAGGATACACTGATTGGATCAGTATAGAAAATTTAAACATTAATGAACACAAGATATTAATTCAATCAGGAAAAGGAAAATTCAATAGCCTTTATAATCTTCCTTTCGAAATTAAAAATGAATGGAAGGGGTTAAATGGGAAAAGATATAGACTTAATTTACCGAATGAGTGGTCAAAAGAACTTGGACAGATATTAGGTTATTTGATTGGTGATGGATGGTTAATAAGCAAAGGTAAAAATTGTAGAGTTGGTTTTACCTTTGGAAAAAATGATAAGAAACTCTTAAATTACTTTAAACCAATCATAAACAACTTTTATGGAAAAGATATCAAAGAAGTACAAAGAGAAAAAGGAACAATTCATTTGTCTTATCATTCTAAATATTTTGTAGATTTTTTCAGGAAATTAGGAATTAAATCAGTAAAAGCAATTGAAAAAGAAGTTCCAGAATCTATATTTACAGCTCCAGAAGAGGCAGTTATTGGATTTTTACAAGGATTATTCAGTGCTGATGGTACAGTCAACTATAGAAAAAACCATTCTTCTTATGTAAGATTAACTTCAAAATCAATAAGATTACTAAAACAAACACAAATAATACTACTAAACCTAGGAATCAAATCCAGAATTTATGATAGAACTAGGAAAGAAAGAAAATGTTTTAAGTATACCACAGTACATGGAATCAAAAAAGAATACATTAATGATGGCATATGTTTTGAACTAGAAATAACTAGAAAAAGCGTTCTAAAATTCTTATATGAGGTTGGATTTATAAATAATAAACATAGGACAAAAATTAATAAATTCAAAAATAAAAAATTTTACGAAGATTGTTTTGAAGAAAAAATAAGATCAATAGTTTATATTGGGGAACAAGAGGTATATGATCTAACAGAACCAAAAACCTTAAGCTTCATAACCAATGGTTTGTTATCACTTGATTGTGGCGAACAACCACTTTTACCATACGAAGCCTGTAATTTAGGTTCAATAAATCTTGGTTTAATGGTAGAAGATGGAAATATAAATTATCAAAAACTAGAAAAGACAATAAAGAATGCTGTTCATTTTTTAGACAATGTAGTTGATATGAGTAAATTTGCATTAGAAGAAATAACAGAAATGGTTTATGGTAATAGAAAAATAGGTCTAGGTATAATGGGTTTTGCTGATATGTTAGTAAAATTAAGAATATCTTATGATAGTGAAGAAGGAATAAAAATTGCTGAACAAGTAATGAGATTCATACAAGAAAAATCATTAGAAACATCAATAGAATTAGGAGAACAAAGAGGAACATTCCCAAATTTCCAAGGAAGTATTTATGAACCACTAGAACAAAAAGTGAGAAATGCAGCTAGAACAACAATAGCTCCAACAGGAACCATAAGTATAATATCTGGAGCATCAAGTGGAATAGAACCATACTTTGATGTAGCCTTCAAACATAGAGATGCAGATAATGTAATCAGATACTTTTTCAATGAATCACTAGTAAAAGAATTAGAAAGACTAAGAATACCAAAAGAAAAAGTTGAAGAGGACATGAAAAAAGGTAAAAAATTTAGTGAATTAGACTATATATCAGAAGATACAAAAAGAATATTTGTAACAGCAAATGAGATTTCTCCAGAAATGCATGTAAGAATGCAAGCAGCTTTCCAGAAATATACAGA
>CAYQQE010000004.1:8661-10445 GCA_964419915.1 Candidatus Woesearchaeota archaeon | reverse complement strand
AAAGCAGGAGGTTGTAGTGGAGCATTAACAGAAGCTGTAGGTAGATTAACATCATATGCCTTAAGAATCGGTGGCGATCCAGAAGCAATATTAGGTCAGTTAACAGGAATTAGTTGTCAAAAACCAATTATAGGAAAAAATGGTGCATTATCGTGTGTAGATGGAATAGCAAAGGTATTAACAGAAGAATTAGGATTAAATTTACCAGAAACAGAAAGACCATATGACTCTGTAAATTTTGGATCCCCAAAAGAAATTGATAATTCCAAAAAGTTAAGCGGATCATGTCCAGAATGTGGAAGTTCAATGATGATAACAGAAGGTTGTTATGGTGGTATGTGCTCTAATCAAACATGCAGTTATTCAACATGTAGTTAAATACTCAAAGAATAAACTTCAACATCATAATATTATCAATACAATAATCTGCCTCTTCATAATCTCCAATAAAACAGGTTTTTATACCTAAACGTTTAGGAACATCAACATCTATCTTCTCATTATCTCCAACATAAAGATATTCATTAACATTAAAATCCCTCAATTTCAACCATTCTTTAAATATACTACCATTAGATTTGCTTCCATTTTCTCCAGTAAAAACATAATTAAAAACTCCAATATTTATTCCAATCCTTTCTAATTTAGGATGCATTAAAGAACTATGTGTAGAAGTCACCAAATCCAAACAATATTTTTTTGATAGGTCATTTAACATTTTAACTAAACCAAAATTTTCCTCAATTAAATCCCAAACATTTGCTCTTGTTAAGCATTCCTGCACAATTCCAACGCCATTTAACTCCTTACCATATATCCTACCAATTCTTTCAATAGTCCTAGAACCAGATCCACAACATTCTTCACTTCTATCATTATATAACCCATTAAAAGTTTTATCAACATCTTCAAAATGAATTCCTAAAATTCTAGAAAGTTCTCCATAAATCTCTTCTCTATTTCTTCTTTGAATTTCTTCAGTATAAGGGTACAAAGTTCCATCTAAATCAAAACCAACAACTTTAATTCCCTCTACTAACAGATCTGATAGTCCCACTCAAAATCCCTCCACTAGGAAACAATCTATATAACCATTTATGATAAGGCTCAGGCAATATATGTATTTTATCAAGTTTATCTTCTATCCTTTCTGGTTCAACATGGATTTTAGAATATGGTTGTGGTACTGCATAATAAGGCCAACCTTCTTTTATATCATCAATAGACAATAAACATTGATTGATTGCATTTAAAATAGCAAAATGGATTCTATGACTTCCATCACAAATATTCCAACCATCAAAATCAATTTTATAATTATCAACATATAAATTAGTTAAAGTAACACCTTCTTCATTTAATCTTTGTTTTAAATCATTACCTAAAAATCTAGAATAATCAAGATAAGCATCCTTTATAGGCACAAAAAAACGCTCAACAACAGGAGGAATTATAGTCCATTCCTTTTCTCCTTCTTCATCAAAACCAATAAAATCATAACCGCCAGTTAAATCAAAAATATTTACTCCTTCATTTAAAAATAATCCATTTAATCTTTCAATTTTATCTAAATGTGTTTGGTAAACTGAGGGTTGTGGAGTAAAAATATCTTTCACAATATTTATAGGACTATAATCTTCTATCATAAAACTAGCATCTTCATAAACACAAATATCAGGAAAACCTCGTAACTGAACTTTTCTTAATCTATCGCATAATTCTTCAAAACTAAATTTTGTTTTTATTTCTATTCTTTCTAACATCTTAAAAATTCTTCCATATAT
>CAYQQE010000004.1:2978-8561 GCA_964419915.1 Candidatus Woesearchaeota archaeon | reverse complement strand
CATAATCCCAAAAACATGACTCCTAGACCAAACCCTATCTTCAAAATTTCTTTTTCCCAAACTTTCAATAAACCTCTCCAAATTTTCCATATCATCAGCACGAACATGATAAGAATGTACAAAATCAACCATCCTTCCATTTTCAACATGAAAATCAGTTCTTTCATTTATCTTATCTCTAACATAACATTGTAAGGTATACAAACCAACCATATTCATTGGTGCAGCAATCATAACATTTCTGCTTCTAAAAACATAATTCATATTTAATAAATAAGAATCATTTCCTTCCGGACCTAAAAAAAACCAAACATTCTGCAAACATGGAGGATCATCAGACTTAATATCTTTTTCAGGAACGCATGTTATCATATTAGCCCTTCTCATATGGGGCTCATTAATTAAATTCCGTATAACACCTCCAATTTGATCGATAAAATAATTTTTTCTAGAAGGATAATTACTAAAGCGCTCATTATAAGCATAAGGCCACCTAGGATCATCTGCATTATCAAACGTACCAACAACTAAACTATTTTTAGCCCCTAACATCTCCATTTGATATTCTAACAAACCATCAATACCACAACTCATTCCTCTATGCATAAAAAATTCATGATCAGGATTTTCCACTTCAATAGTCATTGTACTATCTATCTGTTCTCTTCCTTTATCTTTAGGACCATCACGACAATATCTCAAACCATCCTTATATAACTCAACAACAGACCTTTCCCAAGCTTCAGGTATACTCTCTCCTTTAACAGATAAAACAGGAATATTAACCATTTTAGATAGATTTTAAATTAGATCTAATATAAATATTTACATTCCATAAAACTTATTTCATAACATATACATCCAAAAAAAAACAAAAACTATAAAAACAACCTTTTTAATTTTCTTCCTATGTTCAAAATAACAATAGACCAAGAAAATTGTATCGGTTGTGGAGCATGTGAATCTGTTTGTCCAGAAAACTTTGAATTAAAAGAAATTAACCATGCTTTCAAAGCTTTTGTTAAAAAATCAAAAATAGAAAAAATCTCCTGCAACAAAGAAGCAGCAGATTCCTGCCCTGTAGATGTAATAAAAATTGAAAATGTCAATAAATAAAACCACAAAAATAAGCAAAGCCATTTCACTAAATAAAAAAGCACCAGAAATATTCTTCAAATATGGCTTACATTGTATAGGTTGTGCTCTATCAGCAGAAGAAACAGTAGAACAAGGTGCAAAAGCCCATGGTCTATCAGAAAAACAAATATCATCCTTAATCAAAGAACTTAACAAATGATATCAACCTTACAACAAAGACAGGAATTCTACAATAACTTCCAAATTCAAAATCTTAAATCTTTCTTCAATATACAACCACAATTTTATGTTATCGACCCTGGCATACACACAAAAATCTTCAAAAATCCAAAATACCAAAAATTTATAATTCTAAAAACCAGTTTAAAAAACCTAAAACAAAAATTAATCTATTACACACCAGAAGATGTTTATTATGATAGGAATATTTATCCAAAACCAGAAGAAAATTACAAAAAAAATAATTTCAAAGATTTTATCAATACAAAAGAATTCCAACAAGAATTAGCGTTTGATATTGACCCAGAAAACATATCTTGTGAATGTAATAAAAACCCGGATCCTTATTTTAATTTCTGTCCAGTCTGTTTAGAAAAAGTAAAACAAAAAACCTTAGAACTTTACTCTTTATTAAATCAAGAATTTAACCAGATAAAGATAGTTTATTCAGGAAGAGGTTATCATTTACATATTTTTGATAAAAAGGCTTATTCCCTAACACTTCAACAAAGAAATTTATTAAATAAAAAATTCAAAAACTTTCCTATAGATCCAAAAGTATCAAATGGTAAAGCACGATTAATACGCCTTCCTTACTCCTTAAACCCATTAGTAAACAAACAATGCCTACCATTAACAATCAAACAAGTAAAAACTTTCAAACCCAGAATTAATTAAAAAAATAAAAAAAATATTTTAAAGAAGTTTTATCCTTCATCACCAATCTTCGTCTTCACTCTCTTCTTCGTCTTCTTTGTTTTCTTTATCTTCTTTGTCTTCTTCGTCTTCTTTGTCTTCTTTGTCTTCATCTTTAATTTCTTCTGTATCTTCTTCCTCTGTCTCTTCTTCTATTTCTTCGTCTTCAGTTTCTTCTTCTACTTTTTCATCTTCGTCATATTTTTTTTTGTCTTTTTTCATGATCATCATTTAAATTCCATAAATTGGTCATTTATAAACGTTTCTATTATCTTAAATATATTTCCAACTAAACATAACCCTTTAACCAATTTTTCAAATACTCTTTACTAGTCAAACCAACCAACCTATCAAAAACCTCACCATTCTTAAACAAAATCAAACAAGGAACACCTCCAACTCCATATTTCAAAGCTAATTCTTTTTCTTCATCAACATCAACTTTAACAAACTTAATTTCTTTAATCTCCTTACTTAATTCATCAAATATCGGTTTTAATAACTGACAGGGTCCACACCATTCTGCAGAGAAATCCACTAATACAGGTTTCTCTTCTTCCAAAACTTCTTTTTCAAAATTTTTCTTATTAACTTCCATTTAACCCCACTCAAAACAACAATTGAAAACTAATATATATATAAATACCTTCCTATTAGATAATATAAATCTATATAAATCACAAAACTCTAAGGACAGGTGGTCAAAATAAAAGCAATTATCCTAGCAGCTGGTAAAGGCACAAGATTAAAACCATTAACAGAAAACATACCGAAGCCGCTAGTAAAAATAAATCATATTTCAATTTTAGAATACATACTAGATCAATTAACAAAACTAAATATAAACAACATTGCCTTAATAGTTTCACATCAAAAAGAACAAATCATAGAAAAAATAACAAACAAATATAAAACAGCCCAAATAATTTATATACACCAAGAACAACCATTAGGAACATCACATGCAACTTTAAAAGCCAAAGATTTTATAAAAAATGATAATTTCCTATCAATAAATGGAGATGTTATTTTTGATATACAAATACTAAAAAAGCTCATACAAAATCCATACCCAAATGTCTTACCATTAAAAGAAATAACAGAACCAAGAAAGACAGCAATCGTAACAATACAAAATAATTTAGTAAGTAATATTAAAGAATTAGAAAAAACAGAAATGCAACAATTATTGCAAAAACAAAAACTTTATGGAACACTAGGAATTTATAAATTTTCACCAGAGATTTTTCAAGCAATAACCAAAACAAAACCATCGCAAAGAAACGAATATGAAATCCCAGATGCTATTAAAATCCTAATAAAACAAAAAAAAGTAAGCTATACAATAAATCCAGAATACTGGTTAGGAATAGAAGACTTACAAAATTTAGAAGAAGCAAAAAAATGGTACTCAAATTCATTAAAAATCTAACACAAAAAAACATTCTTTACTATCCAGGATGCCTTACAAAAATTCTAGGATTAGACAAAAACTATAAAAAGATTCTAGAAAAATTAGGGATTCAATTCGTAACATTAACAGAAATAGAATTCTGCTGTGGTTCTCCAGCCCTAAATTCAGGATACAAAGAAGATTTCCAAAAAATTTCAGAAAACAATCAAGAAATTTTCAAAAAACATAGAATCTCAAAAATTATAACATCCTGCCCATCATGTCTAAAAATATTCTCTCAAGATTATAACATACAAACAGAACACATAACCAAAACCATTCTTCAAAATATAGAAAAATTAGATTCAAAATTCAATGAAAAAATAACCTATCATGATCCGTGTTACTTAGGAAGATATTCAAATATCTATCAAGAACCAAGAGAGATCCTCAAACACATAGGTTTTGAAATAATAGAAATGGAAAATACCAAACAAAATTCATTATGTTGCGGAGCTGGTTCTGGTTTACAACCAAATCTTCCATCAATAGCAGATAAAATAGCACAAATAAGATTAAATCAAGTAAAAACATCTAAATTAATTACAACCTGCCCTTTATGTTATCAACATTTCAAAAATAACACATCAGACATAAGAATTTTAGAACTTTCCGAGGTTTTAATATGACATCAGAATTCCTAACAAAATTATTAACAGAAAAACATATTTCAGAAAAAGAAATAGATAAACTTGCATATTCAACAGACTCTTCAGCTTTAGAAGGTTCTACACCACTAATTTTGTGGCCTACCACAAGAGAACAAGTTCATCAAATAATCCTATATGCAAAAAGAAATAAACAGGATTTAATAGCAAGAGGCTCTGGAACCAATTTAACAGGTTCTACAATTCCAAATAATTCTATTATCATGGACCTTTCAAAAATGAACAAAATACTAGAAGCATCAAAATCAAGTATGTATGTAATTGTTCAATCAGGAATTATTTTATATAATTTAAACAGACTATTAAAACCCCAAAACCTAGAATTCCCAATAAAACCACTATCACATAAACTAGCCACAATTGGTGGATTAATTTCAACAAATGCCACATCTGGTTCTTTAAAATACCCCTTATCCTCTCTAATATCAGAACTAGAAATAATAGATGGATCAGGAAAATTATTGATAATAAAAGGTTCAAAAATAAGAGATTTTCTAGGAACACAAGGAACATTAGGGGTTATAACAAAAGCAAAACTAAAATTAATGGAAATACCTAAAAGATCTTACAATATTTATGAATTTGAAACTATCCAAGAACTAATACAAAAAACAAACAGACTAAAGGAAAATGAATCTATATTATCTCTATTCTTCATATCAAAAACAGTATCTAACTTGACGTCCCAAGAACCAAAACATTACCTAATTGCAGAATATGAAGGACAAGAAGGTTTGATAACAGAAAAATCAGAAATTAAAAACACAGAAGAATTAAAAGAAAATGTCTATCCACAATTAGCCTCTAATGATTATATATATTTAGAAAGTTGTAATGTTGAAGAAAACCTATTCAATGCTCTACTATATTTTGAAAAGAATAACATCCCATCCTTTGGTTATATAGGTACAGAAACAATTTATTTTTGTGTAGAGAATAGAAAAAAATCAAAAGAAATATTTACCTATCTACAATCTATAGGTTCTCCATCACAATTAGCAGCAGGTCTAACCAAAAAACAATTCGTAAAAGACGAAGTAAAAGAAAACCTATTAAAATTAAAATTACAATATGACCCAGAAAATATCTTAAACATAAGGAAGGTGGTATAAAATGTTAGAGAAATGTTCATTATGTGGGCTATGCAAACAAACCTGTCCAGTTTTAAAAGCAACATTAAAAGAAACAGATTCCCCAAGAACACAAGCTCTACTTATCAAAAAAAATATTCTAGATATACAATTCTTAAAATGTACATTATGTAATGCCTGTTTTATTGATTGTCCTTCTGATATCCCTTTAGCAAATTTAATAAGAGAAAAAAGAGCTTTACTAACCGAAAAACTACAAACAAAAGCAAATAAAGAAATGATCAATAATATAAGAAAACATAATAACCCTTATGGAAATCTAAATGAAATAAAGAAACCAGAAGAATTATGGGGTTAA
>CAYQQE010000004.1:0-2878 GCA_964419915.1 Candidatus Woesearchaeota archaeon | reverse complement strand
ACATCAACAAATTTTCCTTTATCACTCATTTTACCCCAACTTATTCCCTCTCTCAATTCAGCACCAGAACTTCCTCCATGCTCTGCTCTATCCATTGTTATTTGAACACCATAACTTGCCATATTACCAAACTGTAAAGCCTGTTGTATAAAATTCTTAGGAACTCCACCACCTAAATATAATATCCCATTTTTTTTACTAGTAATTGCAATATCTAACATTTCTTTCAAATCATCAAAAACTTTAACCTTACATTCCTCATTATTCACTATTTTATTCCACACCATTAATCCAATCCCAGAATCACTTATGCCAGGACAAAATATTGGTATTCTCTTTTCATAACATTTTTTTAATATACTTCTTTCTTTAACCAAACTTCCTAATTTCCACAAAAACTCTTTAATATTCTCTTCACTTTTCAATTCATCAAAATGCTCATTAAAAAATTCCTCCAAATCCTGATAAACCTCATTTTTCATAAAACTATCATATATCCTATCAATACCTTTCTTGTTTAATTTAGCATCATCTATTTTTTCTGTACCCTGATAATGTCTATTCCCCAAAGCCTCAATTAAATCATGAGTTAAAGTAGCGCCAGTACAAACAAAAACATCAACATAATCCAACAAATCTATTATTATCTCTCTCATACCTCCAGGTATTAAAGCACCAGCAACACCTACAAAAACCTTACATTCTTTATCCTTAATCATCTCTTCCAAAATATCCACAGCTTTTCCTAATTTTCCACCACCCATCACTCCTGCATCTCTCATTCCTCTGACTAACTCATCAACTTTCATTCCCTTCTTTATTTTAACATGCTTAACCTCTTTCATATTCCCTCTTGATTATTTTCTTCTCAAATTTCTCAATTAAAAAAACCTTATTAAATAATCCTAAAACTAAATCAACATCAAAATCTTTACAAGAAAAAACATCAGCATGAAAGAATCCATTCTTAGGAAAGGTGTGTATTGAAATATGGCTCTCTCTTAATAAAACAAATCCTGTAACACCATTCTTCTCTCCCATACCATCAACTCTTTTAATTACCACATCACTTAATTTATTCATTTTTATTTCATTAACTAAATTCTCCAAAAATTCCTCTATTAAAACCTCATCATCTAATTTACCCTTACTTCCATTCCCATCCAATATCAAATGAGTTCCATTGTTGATCTTCATGTATTCTTCCCTCAAATTAATTTTTAATATATAATCACAAAACAGATTTAACTAAGAACTATTTATGAACCATTCATCCTTACAGTATCCATAATCCAAAAATAATAAAAAACATTTTAAAAACCTTTCTATTTTACATATATAATGGCAAATATCCATATCATAACTTATGGTTGTACAGCAAATCAGGATGATTCCTCTATTTTAGAAGGTTTAATAAAAAAACACCACAAGATAACTAACCAGCAAAAAGCAGACATCATAATAATAAATACCTGCGTAGTCAAACATCCAACAATCAACAAAGTAATAACTAAAATAAAACAACTTTATAAACTCAAAAAAATAATCATAGCGGGTTGTTTACCTTTGTCCCAAGAACAATTCTGTAAAAAAAACTTTCCAAAAGCAGCTCTAATTAACAGTTACAACACCAAAAAGATAAATAGAATAATTAAAGATATACTTAAAAATAAACCTTCACATCTATTAACAAAACCAAAAATATCTAAATTATCCTTACCAAAATCAGAATACAAATCAATCCAAATTTCCCAGGGCTGCAATTTCAATTGTTCCTTTTGTCTAACAAAAGTTGCAAAGCCCTTACTAATATCAGAAAAACCATCTTCAATAATCAAAGAAATAAAATCTTACATAAAAAAGGGAGTAAAAAGGATTAATCTTACAGCAACAGATTTAGGATGCTATGGTTTAGACATCAAAACAACTCTTCCTTCTTTACTAAAACAAATCATAAACATAAAAGGTCAATTCAAAATAAGACTAGGAATGATGAATCCATTCTACACCAAACTATACCTAAAAGATTTACTAGAAATCTACAAATCCCCAAAGATTATCAAATTTCTCCATATGCCAGTTCAATCAGGTTCTAATAAAATCCTAAAAAATATGAACAGAAATTATTCAGCAAAAGATTTCAAAGATATCATCAATAAATTCAGAAAAGAAATACCAAACATCACAATATCAACAGACATCATAGTAGGTTACCCAACAGAAACAGAAAAAGATTTTCAACAAACTTTAAAATTAATAAAACAAACAAAACCAGAAGTCCTTAATATTTCAAAATTCTCTTCAATGCCTAACACTAAAGCATCAAAATTAAAACAATTATCTTCAGAAATTATTAAAGAAAGATCAAAACAATTAACAGAACTCTATAAAACCTCCCTCAAATAAAGCATAAACTTCAATTCCTTTCCAGCTAATTCATGATTACAATCCACTTTAACCTTATCTTCCTTAATCTCAATTACCTTTGCACTTAATCTTCTTTTATTAGGTAAATTCAAAGTAATTCTATCACCCTCATTAATAGGTTCTTTCTTCTTAAATTTCTCTCTTTCTAATTCAAATATCAACTTATCACTTCTCTCACCATAACCCTCTCCTGGTTTTACTATTATCTCTTTTTCCTGACCCTTCTTCATTTCCATCACAGCTTTCTCAAAACCCCTTATTACATCACCTGAACCAATTTCAAATTCCAAAGGCTCATAAACAATAAAATTACTAAAAATATTATTCTTCTTAGCAACATCTTCAAAAGTAGTATCAACTATTTTTCCATCAACCTCTAAGATATAATCAACCCTAACTCTATCTCTTAACATAATAAAAAGAATGAACAAAAGATATAAAAAACTATTGT
>CAYQQE010000003.1:4718-22490 GCA_964419915.1 Candidatus Woesearchaeota archaeon | reverse complement strand
AATGAAATGTGGTTTGGCAAGTGTATTTTTCTGAGTTGGTACTGCGAAAAAGGAAGCTGTAAGTTTTGTTATAGAAGTGTTAATAGAAGTGAGAAAACAAGCAGAAGAAGTTTGGCTTCTGTTTTGGTTGAAGCATTTTTATGTAAGAAATTTAAATGGAAATTAGAATTCTTAACTGGTGGTTATGGTATTTATGATTTTGATGAGTTAGTTGATATTGTTAAAAAAGTTAAGGAAGTTTATGGAGAGAAAATATGGTTGAATTTAGGTGTTTTAAATAAAGAAGAAATTGAGAGGTTTAAACCTTATATAAAAGGTATTGTTGCTTCTATTGAAACTGTAAATGAGAAATTGCATAAGGAAATTTGTCCTAAAAAGCCAATAGAACCTTATGAAGATATGTTAAGAAATTGTAGTTTGAAAAAGAGTATTACAATAATTATTGGTTTAGGAGAAAATGAAGGAGATAAAGAAGAATTATTTAAGTTTATTGAAAAACATAAATTAGACAGAATTACTTTTTATGCTTTGAAGCCTATAGAAGGAACGATTTTTAAGAAAGGGCCTGAAAGTAAATATTATGCTTCTTGGATAAGAGATACTAGAATTAGATTTCCTGAATTAGAAATAATTGCTGGGATTACACCTAGAAGAGTTGATGATGTTTGTTTGTTGTTGGATGCAGGAGCTAATGCTATTACTAAATTTCCTATAACTAAGGAGTTTAATACAGAGAAGAGTAGAAAATTTGAAGAAGAGGTAAAGAAATCAGGAAGGAAATTATTGAGCAAGTTAAATGGACAGGTTAAAATAGATTTTAAAGAGATTGATGGGTTTAGTTTTGATAAGAAATTGAAAGAGGAAATGAAAGAGAAATTAGGGTTTTATTTGAAGAGGATGAAACAAAAAAGTTTTTAAACTTTGAAGTTTTAAAAATTGTTATGAAAAGGATGGAAAGATTAAAGAAAAGAATTTTACCTATTCTAAAAAAACATAAGGTAGTGAGAGCTGGGATTTTTGGGAGTTATGTTAGGGGAGAAAATAAGAAGAATAGTGATATTGATATTTTAATAATGCCTCCAAGTAATATGGGTTTTGAGTTTGTTGGGATTAAATTTGAACTTGAAGATAAATTAAAAAGAAAAGTTGATTTAGTTAGTTATAGGGGGCTTCACCCTTTATTGAAGAATAGAATATTGAAAGAAGAAGTGAGGATAATATGAAAAGAGATACTAGTTTATTTATAGATGACATACTTGAAAACATTGAATTAATTGAAAAATCAGTAAAGAAATTATCAAAAGAAAAATTTAAATTAAATAGGTTGATTGTTGATGCTACTATTAGAAGATTAGAAATAATTGGAGAGGCAGTTAAAAATATACCAAATGCTCTTAGAGTAAGGTATCCTGAAATTCCTTGGAAAAATATTGCTGGGTTTAGAGATGTAATTATTCATGGTTATTTTGGAATAGATTTAGATTTAGTTTGGAAAATTATTAAAGAAGATTTAATTAAATTAAAAAAGGATATACAAAGAGTTTCTAAAGAATTTAAAAAATAAAAAAATTATTTCTTCTTTTCTATTTTATTCCATACTGCAGCAAAAAGCCAACCAGTTATGTAACCTCCAACGAATGCAAATACAATTAATAATAATGCACTTCCTGTATTAAAACTGGTTACTGTATATAGGTTATCTATAAAATGTAAAGGCATTATCCAGTCAATGTATGCTTGTCCTCGTCCAGATGCTACTAAAATAGCCCATGCTGCATGTAAAACTGCAAAGAAAGTCCCTAATACCAAACCTAAATGGTTTTTATCTATTCCTTTTTGCATTTTTTCACCTCATTTTTAATAATCCCTAGCTATGTAAACAACTTCTTCTGCTTTTTTATTACAAATAATGCATTTTCCAGAAGGTTTTTCTTTTTCTAATCTTGTTCCTCTTACTTTTGCTAGTGCTTCTTTTTCTGTGTATTCAGCACATTTCTCTCCTTCTTTAGAAAGGGAGCAGAATGAACATCTTGCTATTTTTCCTTGGTCTATTACTCTTTTAATTTCTTTTTTGGTTTTAACATTAATTATTTTATTTTTGAATAAGGAATCAGCATTTTTTCTTAAGTTATTGTCAATATCAGTTGTTGTTTTTTCTATGAATTTTAATAGATCTTTTTCTTTTATTCTTTGTTTTTTCTCATTATCCCTTCTAAAAATTGTTAGTTCTTTTTGTTTTATTTCTTTTGGTCCTAATTCAATCCTTAAAGGGATGCCTTTCATCTCCCAGAAATAAAATTTTTCTCCTGGTGTGAATTCTGTTTTATCAATTTCTACAGAGATATCTTGCTTTTCTAATAATTGTTTAATTTGTTCTGCTTTTTTGATTACTTGTGTATTTTTCTCTGATAGTATTGGTATTATGATAACTTGTAATGGTGCTATTCTCCATGGGAATTTTAAACCTTTATTATCACCATGAACTGCTATGATTGAAGCAAAAATTCTGGATATAGCAGGACCGTAACATGTTAGATAGCAATATTTATCTTTTCCATCTTTATCTTTGAATTTTACATCGAATGGTTTTGAAAAATTAATACCTAGTAAATGTGTAGATGGTTGTTGAATCACTTTTCCATCTGGGTTTAGAACATCTGCTGCATATGTTGATTCTGCACCTGCGAATTTATCCCATGATGGTCTTTTGAAGAAAATAAATGGGATACAGAAGATATTGTATAAAACATCTTTTGTTGTTTCCATGTCTTCTTTTACTTGTTGTAGGGCTTCTTGTTCTGTTGCAAAAGCACAATGAGATTCTATCCAATGAAATTCTCTGCTTCTTAGGAAAGGTCTGGTAGCTTTTGTTTCGTAACGGAAAACATTTGCTCTTTGATATGTTTTGAATGGCAGATCTTTATATGATCTTATCCAAATGGAGAACATTTTGTAGAAGGCTGTTTCTGAAGTTGGTCTTAAAGCTAATTTTTCTTCAAATTTTTCTTTATTTCCATGTTCTGTAACCCAAAATACTTCTGGTGTGAATCCTTTTACATGGGAAGATTCTAATTTTAAATTAGATTCTGGAATTAGAGTTGGGAAGTAATAAGGCTTGTGGTGTTTTTTTTGTAGTGCTTTTTCCATATGTTTGAACATTTTTTCCATGCATAGAACAGACCATGGTTGGAAAACAATAAAACCCTTTACATTATATCTTAAATCTGAGAGTTCTGCTTTTTGGTTAATTTCTGTAAACCATTTAGAGAAATCTTTTTCTTTTTTTGATAAGATTGTTTTTTTAGGCATTAAGAAGATAAGAAGATAGAGATTTATAAAGATTTTTGTTTCTAATCAATATTTGGGAATAATTCATATAAAACTTTATCTATTTGTTCTTTTAATTTTGGTGTTATATCTGTTAAAGGTAATCTTGGTGTTCCAACTGAAAATCCAATTCTTCTTAAAGCATAATGTAATGGTGATGGATTTGGATCATCGCTTATTTGTTCTTCTGTTTCTGGATGTTTACTAAATAAAACTCTGTATAATGGTTTTAATAAACCATTTATTACGCTTGCATATGCATTGCTTTGTTCATCCTTTTTAAGAGCGTGATTTACTAAACTTAGTATTTGCATTGGAACTATGTTTGCGCAAACTGAAATTGAACCATGGCCACCTGCTTTTATTAATTCTAAAGTTTTGTAATCATCTCCTGATAGGACAGCAAAATTTGAAGTTCCTTGTAATATTGCTTTTGTTCTTTTTAAGTTTTCATCATAATTTCCAGATGCTTCTTTAATAGCAATTATATTATGGATTTGTGATAATTCTATTGCGGTTTCTGGAGTAATTCCAATACCAGATGTTCTTCCTGGAACACTATAAATTATGATATTTCCTTTTATTGCATCTGCTGTTTCTGTGTAATGTTGAATAATTCCATTTTGTGATGGCTTGTTTTGGTAGGGACTGATTTGTAAGTGTGTTAAAATACCTGTTTCTCCTTCTATTATTCTTGCTTCTTCTATTTGTTTCTTTGTTGAATTACTTCCATCTCCTACAATAATATTTAATTGGAAATTTTCTTTAATAAAATGTAGAAGTTCTATTTTTTCGTCTAATGTTAGAGAACAATCATGACCTGTGCAACCTGCAACTGCTATTGTTGTTATATTATTTAAGATTAGGTAATCAAGATGTTGGGATAATCCATTATAATCAATGGAAGCATTTATATTTGTTTCATTACTTGCTATTGGTGTTGGGATAGCTGGAATACATGTTTGAAGGTCAGAAAATTCTAATTTTTCTTTTAGTGATGGTTTTTCTTGAGTTATGACCATTATTGTTTGTAATGGTTTAGAAATATATAAAGATTTATTTGTTGTGTTAGATATTTTAGAATATATGGGCCTAGCCGGATTTGAACCGACATTTATTGGTTTCTTCTTAAAACCCGAAGCCAATTGTTCTTTCCAGGTTGAACTATAAGCCCTGGGGATGGTATGTTTTATGGTTTTTTAAAGGTTATTGAAGAATTAAGCTGAGATACCAATAGGGATATTTTCTTTTGTATAGAATTTATTTGCTAATACTAAATCTAATTCTCTTAATTTTATTACGATTGGATTCTTAATGTTAAGCTTGTATAAGGTAGCATTCCCTACTTTTTTTGTTTTTGTAATTATCTTTTGTTTAATTAAATTTTGCCAAACTGGTTCTATGGTCATTCTTGAAATATTTGTTTCTTTTGCTACTTCTGTTTTTGTGTAGTCAGCTATATAGTTTTCTATTAAAAAATCCATTACTTTAATGAATGGGGTTTTTCCGAAGATTTGAATAAATGCTGATTGTTTCAATTTTTCTCCTTCTTAAGTTTTTTATATAACATAGTTATATAATATGTAATATAATATATAAGTAATATATAAATGTTTTGAATCTGTCTAATATCCTTGGTTTGAATGTCTTTAAATTATACAGTATAAAAAGTTTTAAATAGTTAATTGTTCTTCTTTTATTAAATGTATGCTCAAGAAGAGGTGAAGAATTGGATTATGATTAAGTTGTTTAGGAGAGGTTATATAGGTCATAGACTTCTTGATTTTGATGATTTTGGTAAGAAAATTGATAAAAATAGTTTATTGAGAGCTTTGAAGGAGTTGCATAGTGAGGGTATAATAATTAAGAAACCTAGTTTGAGATCAAGTAAAGGAAGATTTTCTTTAAATTCTAAAATGAAAGTGAAATGGGAACAAATTGTTATGGATAATATTAGAAAAGGTTTGTAAAAGGTTATTGAAGAATTAATCTTACATCAACAATTTTTGCTTCTTGTTCATTTATCATTACTGGGTTTAAATCAAGTTCCAAGATTTTATGTTTTTCTGGAAGTTTGGAGACTTTTACCAATAATTTTTTAAGAATCTCTAAATTTACTTTTGGTTGATTTCTAAAACCTTTGAAAAGTTCTTTTGTTTTTAAATCGTTAATCATTGATTCCGCGTCTTTTTCTGAAATTGGACATTTTCTGAAGGTAATATCTTTTAATAGTTCAACAAAAATACCACCTGCTCCTAATAATAAAACATGATTAAATGTTGGATCTTTTTTTATACCTATTATAATTTCTTGGCCTTTTACAAATTCTTGTAATAATATTTGAGGTTTTATTCTTTTTTGTTTGCATATTTTTAGGAGTTTATTGTAATTCTCTTCTAAATTTTCTTTATTTGTTTTTATGATTGCTTTTTGTTCTGTTTTATGTAAGATCTTTTCTGAGATGATTTTTAAGACTAAAGGAAATTCTAATTTGGTTTTTTGAGCTTGTGGTAATGTGGTAGTTAATTCTGATTTTGCATATGGTAAATTAAGTAATTTTTCAGCTTGTATTTGTGTTAGGATTTTCATAAATGAGCTTAAAGAGCCCTTTATTTTTATAGTTTTTGATAATATTTAAATAGGATTATGCTTTTTTAATTAAAATGTTAGATGGATTTTTTAATGCTAAGAATGTAGCTGTAGTTGGGGTTTCCAGAGATATTAATAAAGTTGGGCATGTTATTTTTCAAAATTTTGTTGAATCAGATTTTAAAGGTAATGTTTTTGCTGTAAATCCTAATGTAGAGTTTGTTTTGGGTTATAAGACTTATGATAGGGTTAGCGATATAGACGAGGATGTTGATTTGGTGATTATAGCTATTCCTAGTAAATTTGTTTTAGATGTTATCAAGGATTGTGGAAAGAAGAAAGTAAAAAATGTTGTTATAATCAGTTCTGGTTTTAGTGAGGTTGGGAATGATAAGTTAGAGAAAGAATTGAAAAGATTATTAGACAAATATGGAATAAAATGCATAGGGCCAAATACATTAGGGGTTTTTGATGCTTATGGTGGTGTAGATTGTGTATTTATGCCTAAAACAAGAGTTAAAAGGCCTAGAAAAGGAGGAATAAGTTTTGTTTCTCAGTCTGGTGCTGTTGGTGGTGCTATTTTGGATTTGATGAGTGAAAGGGGTTATGGGTTTAGTAAGTTTATTGGATATGGGAATGGTGTTAACTTAGAAATAAGTGATTTTTTGGAGTATTTGAAAGATGATGATAATACTAAGGTAATATGTTTTTATTTAGAGGGTGTTAAAAATGGGGATAGATTTTTTGAGGTTTTGAAAGAGGTTACTAAAGTTAAACCTGTTATTGGAATAAAGGCTGGTGTGACTGTTGAAGGTGGAAAAGCAGCTTTGAGTCATACTGGTAATTTAGCTGGTGATGATAGAATTTATGATGGTATTTTTAAACAGTGTGGTGTTATAAGAGCTGAAAATGTTGAGGAATTATTTGATTTTGTTAAGGTATTTGATAATTATACTTATGTTAAAGGAAGGAAAATACAGATAATTACAAATGGTGGTGGTTATGGAATAATAGGTGTTGATAATATTATTAAAAATGATTTAGAATTGGCTAAAATGAATAATGATAATAAGAAATTTTTGAAAAATGAATTTGGTGGTATTATTGTTGGTAATCCTATAGATTTGTTAGGTGATGCTGATAATAATAAGTATAAATTAGCTATTGAGAAAAGTTTAGGAGATGAAAATATTGATATTGTTTTGATTGTTTTATTGACACAATTACCATTGATTAATACTGATATCGTTGATATGGTTGCTGATTTGAAGAATGAAAATAAACCAATAATTGTTGTTAGTACTGGTGGTGGTTTTACAGATGTTTTGGTAAGGAATTTAGAAAAAAAAGGTGTTCCTGTTTATTTATTTCCTGAAAATGCTGTTAAAAGTATAAAAGCTTTGTGTGATTATTATTTAAAATAAAAAATTTAAATTATTGTAAAATAGGCTCTTGCTGTTCCACTATCACCTTCTACTTGTACAAAATACTGTCCTGATTCAAATTCTGTTGATGTTGATAATTTGTAGTTGAATTCGTATGTTTTTTTGCAGGTGTTTCCTTCGTATTGGCAATATTGGTATTTTACTCTTCTTAGGTCCTGACCAGATTTGATTTTGTAGATATTCATATATTTGTCAGCTCCTAAATGTCCAGGTATAATCTTAATTTTGATTATTCCGCCTTGTTCTATTTGTTTTGGCGTAACAGAAATTTGTGTTGTGGTAACTGATTTTGATACAAATCCTGTGTAATTTAGGAAAAGACCTACTAGAACAATTAAAGCAAATGCTATTAATGTTTGTTTTTTATCCATTTTCACCTCCTTTTAGTTTTATTGATCTATATTTTCCACCTTTTTTATAAACTCTATATCTTCTTTTTAGTTTTTTTTCTTTTTTTGACTTTCTTGTGTCATAAATACTCATTTAAGTAATCAAAGGAAAACTTATATAAATTACTTTTGTTTTTTAGACTGTATGAAAAAAAGAGGCTTAGAAGCTATTGCTACTCTTATGGGCACTGTTGTTGGTGCTGGTATTTTTGGGATTCCTTATGTTGTTGCTAAAGCTGGTTTTCTAACTGGATTGATGAATATTATCTTAATAGCTGGTTTAGTTTTGATAATGAAGTTATATTTAGGCGAGGTTGTTTTAAGGACTAAAGGAAATCATCAATTAACTGGTTATGCTGGAAAATATTTGGGTAAATCTGGGAAAAGAATAATGACTTTTGTTATGATGTTTGGTATTTATGGTGCATTATTAGCTTATTTAATTGGTGAGGGGCGGGCATTTAGTGCAATATTTGGTGGTTCTGCATTTTTATATTCTTCATTGTTTTTTATTTTTGTTACTATCTTAATCTTTATTGGCTTGAAGGTGATTAAAGAGTATGAATTATATATGATTATGGTTGTTATTGTTATTGTTTTTTTAATTTCTTTGTTTTCTTTTAAACAAATAAATTTAGATAATCTAACTGGTTTTAATTTAGGGGATATTTTTTTACCTTATGGCGTTGTTCTGTTTGCTTTTTTGGGAAGTGTTGCTGTTCCTGAGATGAAAGAAATTTTAGAGGAAGATAAGAAAAAATTGAAGAAATGTATCATAATTGGGAGTTTATTGGTTTTAGTTGTTTATTTGGTATTTACTTTTTTTGTTGTTGCTGTTACTGGTTTTGATACCACTGAGATAGCAACTCTTGGTTTAGGAAAGGTTTTAGGAAAGAAAATGTTGATTGTTGGTAATTTGTTTGCTGTATTTGCTATGGCTACTAGTTTTTTAACTTTAGGTTTGGCTATGAAAGAGATGTATAATTATGATTATGGTTTTAGCAAGAATTTGTCATGGTTTTTAACTTGTTCTGTTCCTTTTGGTTTATTTTTGTTGGGTTTTCAAAATTTTATAAAAACAATAGGATATGTAGGTAGTATTGCTGGTGGTATAGAAGGAATGTTGATTGTATTTATGGCATGGAGAGCTGTTAAGATGGGTGATAGAAAACCTGAGTATAGTATTGTTAAGGGTAGATTAATTGGTGTTATATTGATAGCTGTGTTTATTTTGGGTATTGTTTATCAGTTGTTGAATGTATAAGTTAGAAGATAGAAGTTTTTATAAAGAAAAAATTGTGTTTATGCTTATATGGAAAAAGAGGTTGTAAATTCTTTAGAAGATAAAGTAAAAATTGGTGTTAGGTATGGTTTTAGAATTCCTTTGAATGAAGGTCCTTCTTTTGACGAGTTTTATACTTTTTTTTGTAATTCTTTAGCAAGATTTGAAACCGAGGAAAAATTTGACAGAGATAATGTTAAAATTAGAAGATTAAAGGATGTTATTAGAAGAGATAGTAAAGAAGGGACTTTGTATGTTAGAATTGGTTTGAAGTATAATTTGGAGATTAATATTAGTTGGATTAATGGTGAAGGTTTGGATGGTTATATCTTATTTAAGGAAAGAATTGGTGTTGATAGTAGTAATGATGAGGCTGGTTTAATTGGAAAAGTGTTTAATATTTTTTTAGATTCAGAATACAATAAATGGGGAATAGATTTTTTAGGTATTGATTAACTTTTTAAAAATCTTATTTACCTCTTTATGACTTGCTTGGCCTTTTGTTTTTCCCATGACTTGGCCTATTAAATAATTAAGTGCTTTTTCATTTCCTGTTTTATAATCTTGAACTGCTTGCGGATTTTGTTTAATTGCTTCTTTACAGTATTGTTCTATCTCTGAAGTTTTTGAAATGACTTTTATTTTTTGTTTTTTAATGTATTCAGATGGACGGAAAGGTTTTTCTATTAATTGTTCTAAGATTTTTTTAGCTGTGTGTTCTGTTATCTGTTTTGTTTCTAGTAAATCTAGGAGTTCAATTAAATGCGTTTCATCTATCTCTAAATCATGAATGGATTTTTTATTATAATGTAAAACTCTTGGTATTTCTCTTCTTAACCATTTTGCTGCTGATTCTGGAGATATTTTTTTTGCTGTTTTCTCAAAAAGATCAGCTAATAATAATTCAGATGTTAAAACTCTTGCATCATCTAATCCTATTTTATATTGTTCGGTAAATCTTTTTGTTTTTTCTGGTGCTAATTCTGGTAATAATCTTTTTATTTGTTGTATTTCTTTTTGTGAAATTTCAATTTTTGTTAGATCTGGTTCGAAAATATAACCATAGTCCTCTTCTGTTTCTTTTGTTCTTGTTAATATGGTTATTTGTTTATCTGGTAACCATGATCTGGTTTCTTGAATTCTTGGTATTTCTTGTTGTTGTCTTCTTAATTCGTAGTTTAAAGCTTTTTCTACATCTCTTAAACCTGTGATATTTTTGATTTCTACTCTTTCTCCTGAAGTTGAGATGTTTGCATCTGTTCTCATTGATGCTTCTGATGTTCTTGTGTAAATCTGTAGATAGGCTAATAGAGATAATAATTCTTTTAAGAATTCTCTTACTTCTGCTGGTGATGCGAAATCTGGTTCTGTTACTAATTCTACTAATGGAATGCCAGATCTATTATAGTCTATTAAGGTTGTTGAACCTTCATGAATTAATCTTCCTGGATCTTCTTCTAAATGAAGACGTTTAATTCTTATGTTTTTTAGGAATCCTGAATTAGCTATAGGGATTTCATATTGTGATATCTGGAAATTTTTTGGTAGATCTGGATAGAAATATGATTTTCTTGAAAAAAATGTTTCTTTGTTGATGTCGCATTTTAAAGCTATGGCTAATTTTAAAGCCTGGAAAATTGCTTCTTTATTTAGCGAAGGTTTTGAACCTGGTAGACCTAAGCAGTTTTCACATGTTAATGTGTTTGGTTCAGCTTCTGTTAGTGTTGATGGATTTTTACATCTACAAAAAAGTTTTGTTTGTGTTGGCAATTGAATATGTACTTCTATTCCTATTTTTGTCATTTTAATTTTTTACCTATCTCTATTAAATTATTTTCACATAAATGATCAGCAATAAATAATATACCAACAGGTAATTTATTGATGAAGCCTGCTGGAATGTTTGAATGTGGAAGACCAGCTAGGTTAGGACCAACAGTTAGTATATCCATCATATAATTTTGTAAAGGTGTAAGTTTTTCTATCTCTGAAAATTTTGGAGGAAGAATAGGCATTGTTGGAGATACTAATAGATCATATTTCTTGAAAGCTTTTTTGTATTCGTTAATGATTAAAGTGCGTACTTTCATTGCTTTTAGATAATAGGCATTTCTGAAACCAGACATTCTTGCAAAAGTTCCTAGGATAATTCTTCTTTTTGCTTCTTTTCCTAAGAATTTACTTCTTACTTCTGAGAAATATTCATTGAATGTTCCTTTAAGATGTAGTTGAGAACCATGTGTTAGGCCTGCTAATTTAGCTAAATTAGTTGAGGCTTCTGACATTGCAATTAAATAATATGTTTGAATGCCATATCTTTGTGTTATTGGAAGGGAGATTAAGTTATATTTTATTTTTAAGGAATCTAATTTTTCTAAGATTAGATCTTTAATTTGTTTATCTACACCTAATGATTCTTTTATTATGGCTATTTTTTTAATTTTTGATTTTTTTAGTTCTTGATTTAAAGATGTTGAATCTTTTGGATCTTGACCTTTTATTGTATTAAGCATTAATTCGATATCTTCTATATTTTTTGCCATTGGACCTATTTTATCTAAAGAATTTGCATAGTCAATTAAACCATATCTTGAGATTAAACCATATGTTGGGCATAGACCATAAACACCACAGAATGAGGATGGATTTACAATTGAGCCACCTGTTGATTCTGCTATTGAAATATGTGGTAAGGAAGTTGCTTGTGTGAAACCTGCTGAACCTCCTGATGATCCACCTGTTGCTCTTGTTTTGTCAAATGGATTTTTTGGAATTTCGAAAGCAGAGTTTGTTGAGAAACCACCAAAGCCAAATTCATCTTGTGATGTTTTTCCTATTATTATAGCTCCTTCTTGTAGGCATTTTTGGATTACTGTTGCATTAAATGGAGGTATGTAATTTTCTAAGATTTTTGAACCTGAGGAAGATGGTATTGATTGTGTACAAATGCAATCTTTAACTGAGATTGGTAAACCCAATAATGAACCTTGTGCTTTGTTTTGTTTTATTGATTTTTCTATTTCTTGTGCTTGTTTTAAAGCATATTCTTCTGAAATAAAATTGAAATAGGAGTATTCTTTATTGATGTTTTTTGCTTCTTTTAGGATTTTTTCTGTATTTTTAATTACTGAAATTTCTTTGTCTTTTACTTTTTTTATAAAATCTTTAGCTAGCATTTTAAAGTGCTTTTGGTCCTTGGAAAAATCCATTTTTCTTATGTTTTGTATTTGATAGAGCAATATCTTGAGGTAAAGATGGTTCTGAGATGTCATCTTGATAGATATTTTTGATTTCTATTGGTTGGAAAGAAGGTTTTGTTTTAGCTGTGTTTAGTTTATCTAAAGTTGAGAAAGCTTCTAGAATTTCTTTTAATTGAGGTAAAAATTCTTTTATCTCTTCTTCTGTTAGGTTTAAACGAGCATTTCGAGCTATTTTTTGGATTAGTTCTTTGTTTATTTCCATAAGATAAGGAATGATAGAAGGTTATAAAAGTTTTTTGTTATTTTACAATATCTTTTTTAATATGTAATTCTTTCAATTGCTTTTCATCTACTTCAGAAGGGGAAGAGTCCATTGGACATTGAGCTGCTTTGTTTTTAGGGAATGCGATTACTTCTCTTATATCATTGAAACCAAGCATTAATGATACTAACCTATCAAATCCTAAACCCATACCACCATGTTGTGGAGAGGAATATTTATAGGCATTTAATAAAAAACCAAATTTTTCTTCTGCTTCTGCTTTAGAAATACCAATAACTTTCATTACTTTTTCTTGTAGTTCTGGTTTATTAATTCTTATTGATCCAGAGCCAATTTCTGTACCATTAAGTACAATGTCAAACAGGTCTCCAATAACTTTTGAAGGATCTTTTTCTAAGTATTTTATTGTTTCTTTTGTTGGCATAGAGAAGATATGGTGTTCTGCATCCCATTTGTTTTCTTCTTCATTCCATGAGAATAATGGAAAGTCAGTGACCCAACAAAATTTGAATTCTTTTGTTATAAGATTTAGTTTTTTAGCTATTTCTATTCTTAATTTTGATAATATGCTATTAACTATTTTTTCTTCATCTGCTATGAAAAGCAATAGAGAATCTTTTTTAGCTTTTGTTTTTTTAATAATTTCTTTTTGTATTTTTTCTGGGAAGAATTTTACAATAGAGGATTCTAAAGATTTACCGTTGTATTTCATCCATGCAAGACCTTTAGCTCCCTGTTTTATTGAGAAATCTATTAATGAATCAATTTCATTTCTTGAAAATTTACATTTCTCTACATTTATACATTTGATTAAAGGAGCATTCTTGAATACTTGGAATTCTGATTTTTTTACTATGTCTGTTATATTTATTAATTCTAAATCAAATCTTAAGTCTGGTTTATCTGTTCCATATTTGTCCATTGCTTCTTTGTATGTAAGCCTTGGGAATTTTTTGAGATTGATTTTTAGAATTTTTTGGAAGATGTCTTTATAGAGATTTTCAACTAGGTCTATTATATCTTCTGATGTTACACAGGACATCTCTAAGTCAATTTGTGTGTGTTCTGGTTGTCTATCTTGCCTTAAGTCTTCATCTCTTAGACATCTTGCTAATTGGTAATAACGATCAAATCCCGAAATCATTAAAATTTGTTTATACAACTGTGGTGATTGAGGTAGAGCATAAAATTTTCCTGGATTTACTCTTGATGGAACAACATAATCACGAGCGCCTTCTGGTGTTGCTCTTACTAATAATGGTGTTTCTATTTCTATAAAATGATTTTTGTTTAGAAATTCACGTGTTGCTTGATTAACTTCGTGCCTAAATTTAAAATGATGTTGCATTTTTGGTCTTCTTAAATCTAGGAATCTGTACTTTAGTCTTATATCTTCTGCTGCTTCGATTCTGTCATCAATTTCTATAGGTGGGGTTTTTGCTTTGTTTATAATCTCTAAATCAGAAATGAAAACTTCAACTTGACCTGTTTTTAGATTTTTATTTATCATACCTTTTTTTCTTGGTTTTACAATTCCAGAAACTATAATATAATCTTCTCTTCGTAAAGATTCTGCTAGTTTATGTATTTGTTTGTTGAATTTTGGGTCAAAAACTATCTGAGTTAAACCATAGTGATCTCTTAGATCTATGAAAATAACACCTCCATGGTCCCTTAAGGTATTACACCAACCACATAGAATTACTTTTTTGTTTATATCTTTCCTTGTTGATTCTCCATTTGTGTGGGTTCTTATGGATGTTTTTAGTGACATTTTATTATGAGGACTGATTTATGATTCTTAAAACCTCCGTGAAAACCATAAACCAGTCATATTTAACAATCTTGATCTAATATTCTTATCTTATCATCACAGATTTTATCTGTTACTGGCATTATCTTTAGGAAATCTATTGCACCAAATCCTAGATTAGTAGATGAAAATTCATTGCTTCTTATTTCATTCATTTCTACGGTTTCTTGTTTTCCTGAAATTCTGTTTATTTCTACAATCATATTATTTAAATCTATGCCTTCGTTTTTAATTATCAGTTGGTTTGGTGAACATTGGATTTCGTAGTCTACTTGTGAACAGGTATCTATTACTTGTGGTTGTGTTTTTGGAATTTGTTGTATACATCCAGCGACTAATACCAAGATTAGTAATAATGCTACTTTTTTCATATTTCACCTCATTTTTGTTTTAATATAGTTAAAGTGTAGTTATTATTTAAATACTTTTTTGATATTTTTTTTATATCTTTTAAGGTTATTGATTTTATTTGCTTTATGTAGTCAATTTTGGATTTATTTAATTCTATGTAATATGTTAATAAGTCTGCTAAGAAATGTTTGTCTTCTGTTTTTAAAAGAAATTGTCCTTCAATTTGTTCTTTTGTTTGTTGAAGTTCCTTTTTTGTTATATTCTGTAAGTTATTGAGTTCTTTAAGGATTATTTGAGTTACTTTTTTAATGTTCTTTTTATCTGTTGATAGGTAAATAGCAAAAAAACCATAGTCTATATTTGCTTCATAATACGCTCCTATCTCATAGACCAAACCATATTTTTCTCTTATTTCTTCAAAAAGTTTAGATGATTGTCCATAACCTAAATAATATTTTATAATGTCTAGAGCATAAGAAGCTTTTGATTTTCTTGAAGGTGTTTTGTATCCTAAAACTAGGTAGGAATGCTGGATTTTTCTTTTCTCTGTTTTTGTTTGTTTTAGGTTTTTTTCTTTTTTGAATTTCTTTGTTTTTAGTTTTTTAGGTTGAAATGTAAAATATTCTTCTACCAAGTTTTTTGGGTCTTTTATATTGCCTACTATTGAAATTATTGTATTATTGGGTATGTAGTAAGTTTGGTAATAATTTAGAATTTGTTCTTTTGTGATTTTTTTGACTGTAAAAGGATAACCTGAAATAGGGTATTTTGCTGGGTGTTTTTTGAATAGATGTTTGTGGAATAAAATCCATTGATAGAATCTTGGTTGGTCGATTGTTTGTTTCATTTCATTTAGGATTATTTTTCTTTCATTTTCTATTTTTGAATCTTTGAATAAAGGATTCTGGATTAGATCTGAAAGAATAATAAGAGCTTTTTTGAAATGTTTTTTTGGGATAATTGCGTAATAGGTTGTAGATTCATTTGAGGTTTGCGCATTTAATTCTCCACCTATCTTTTCTATTTCTGAAGCGATTTGTTTTTGGGTTCTCGTCTTTGTTCCTTCAAAAAGTAGATGTTCAATGAAATGGGAAATTCCTTTTTCTTTAGAATTTTCATGATTAGAACCTGTTTTTATTGTTATGTTTATTGTGACTGAATTAGAAGGTCTTTTTAGGAATGCTAGGGTTAGTTTGTTCTTTAGTTTGTGGATTTGCATAAGGAAGAGAAGAAGAGAGTGGTTTATATTGTTTTTGATTATATAAATATTTAAATAGATATTCTTGTTTTCTGTGGTTATGGTTGAGGAATTAGTGAAAGTTAGGGGAGAACATAGAAAAGATCTAAGAGAATTGAATGCAAGGTATAAAAATAAATATGAAGAAATTCATGATTCATTAATAGAGAAGGTAGGAAGAGGAAATGTTGGTATAGAAGAGATTGTTTTGGCTATTGTGTTTAGATGTGAAGATGCAGATGTTAATAAAGTTAGAAATAAAGTTAGAACGTTGGATAAATTTTTGAGAAGAGATCCTTATGTTTATTGTTCTAGGAAAGGAGAAACTGAGAGAGCTGTTGATACTGGTGGTTTTGATAGTGTGGTTGTTGGTACTAGTTTTGTTCCTTTACATAATATATATTTTGGAAAGCAAAATGGTTTAAAAGTTAATAGTTCTTTAGATGTTTTTATTGATTTTGATGAGGAATATTTTTATAAACAAATAGAAGGGTTATCATCTTATGAACAAATGTTAAGAAAAAATATTGATCTTTTTGTTGATCTTGATATATGGGAAATAATGGACGGGGAAATTAAAGATGAGTCATATACTGCTCGGCGTTTTGTTTCTAGAGGACATGGGTTTACTAATTGTGATATTTATGTTGGTGATAGGGCAATTGAAGAAATGAGAAAGGTAAAGGGATCAAGGGATAGATATGATGTTGTTGATTCTAGTGATCGTGGTGGAGATAGGATAATGAAGATTTTGAGGGAGAGGTTAAGGGTGAAGAGGAAGTTTTGTAAGGGTATATCATTTTGGAATTAAATTCTAAAAATATTTCTTAGAATATTTTTTTTAATTTTTAGTCTCGCTACTTTTATTTTGCCATTTTTACAAGCGTAGCCTCTTAATCCAATATGTATATCGCTTTCTTTTAAATCACCATGTATCCCTAATGTTGTTGATGTAAATGGTCTAGATCTCTTGGATCTTGTTATGGAAATTATAAGATATATTGATGGCTTTGATACTATAGTTTTTCTGTCGAATTTTCCTAATGAACATCTATAGTTCGGATGAGAATGGAAATTTCCGATAAGTTGTTCTAAATTTGGGAGTATAGATAATCTTTTTTCTTCTTTAGCATTTTCATAAACACAATCATAAGTTCTTTCTATTGTCTGTAAAGGTATGGCAGATTCAACTATATAATATGTATTAAAAGGTGTTTCTTCAAGATGGCCATATAAATTTCCATAGGTTTCTTTTGCATAAACAGCATAGGCCGATCTTATTATGTTTAGTAAAGGACTTTGTTGTATTGTTATGGTATACATTTGTTAATCACTTTTTGATTAAATTAGTTTGTAATCTTTAAGATATTCATAGATTTTTATGATTTTATATTTAAATATTTATAGATATAAATTGGAATTAGGATTAGGAAAAACCAAGTAGTTATAATGAAAATATTGATATTAACGATTTCTAAATTAATAAAAGGTACTTTATAGATCCAATCTATGGAGGAATTGTTTGGGATTTCCCAGATTATTATGCTTAATAGTGTTGCTAATGTAATTGAGATAATATTATTTTTGAATATGGAAAGTAGGAAGGAATACATTTCTTTGAAGGACATAAATATGAATGGGTAGAACAAATACCCAATAATATTAATGATTATTAATTTTGATAAAGGTTGAAAACTCCATAATTTAGGATAAGACCATAATTGCAGTAATAAACTCCCTGTTCCTTCGATAAAAACCGCAAGTAGAATTAATAAAAAGTATAAATCAAAAAATTTTTTATAGTTTTTATTAATGATTAAATCTAATGTTGTTTTGTTATTTTGTGAATATGAAAT
>CAYQQE010000003.1:0-4618 GCA_964419915.1 Candidatus Woesearchaeota archaeon | reverse complement strand
TCTTTTATTTCTTTTTCTGATATTGTGGAACTTTTATACTTGGAAATATCTATTTTCTTATCATTACAGATATCAATTAATAATTCTTTAACTGTTTCTTTTGAAATTTTGTCTTCATTTAAATATGAAAGAATTTCTTCAAAATGTTTATCTTTTATTTTTGAAATGTTTAAATTGAAGCGCTTTTGGATTTCCTTTGGTGTTAAAACTAATGATTGAGCTATGAATAAAGGTGAAATGTTTTTGAATTTTTTAACTAGTTTTGGGAACAGATTATTTTTAACAAGTAATTTTGTAATTTCTGGGTTAAGTTTGTATTGTTGTTCTAATTTAATTGCTTTTTCTGTTAATAATTCTGGTAATCTAATTTGTTTTAGCATTTGTTTTGTAATTGTGATTGGTTGGAGATCTGATTCTGGATACATTCTAGCAGAACCTGGCATTGGTCTTAAGAATGTTGTTGATGCATCTGGATTTACCCTTCGTACCTCTGGTTTTTTAGGTGGATTTTTTAATTGTCTTTGAATTTCATTTTCAATAACTTTAGGCATTGTTCTTAGGTCTTGAAAACCTTTTAATTCTGTTCTTGGATTGTTAGAAACTGATAGGTTTATATCTTGACGGATAGTGCCAATACCTTTTTTGACTTTGTCTGTTGATCTTAATAGCATGCCTATGTATTCTGCTACTTCTTTTGCATGTTCTGAATCTTTAATATTAGGAGAAGTTGCTATTTCTATTAATGGAATGCCTAAACGATCTAGACGATAAACTATTGTGTCTTTTGTTTCTTTTATTTTTCTTGCTGCATCTTCTTCTAGAGAAATAGTTTGTATTCCTACTTTTCCTTTTGAGGTTTTAATAAAACCATCATAAGCGATTAGAGCTGTTCTTTGGAAACCAGATGTGTTTGAACCATCTATCACTGTTTTTCTCATTATTTGTATTTCATCGATAATTTTGGCATTTAATAGGAGAGAAATTTCTAAAGATGTTTTTAGTACTTCTTTATTTAATTGATGGGGTGGTTCAGAATCTTGTTCAACTAAACATGTAGAATCTGAATATGCTTGGTAAATAAAATGTTTTCCTTTTTTAAATTCGTGTAAGGCTGCTTTATCTATTTTTCCTAATTCTCCTACAACGGGCTTTAATCTTCTTTTCAATGTTATGTCATGTGGCTCATCTCTTAGAATAGAAGGACAATTACAAAATAGTTTTTTTGTGTTTAATTGTTGATGGATCTCTAAACCAATTTTTATCTTTGCCATACAGTAACACCTTTTTTTCTTACTTGTGTAATTCTGTGTAGAGGGATGTTAATATTCTGATTTATTAATATAAATGGTTCTTTAATACTTTTTATATCTTTGTATTTTAATTCTTTTGATGTTTCTTCTATTCTGTCAAAGTATATTAAAGTATAATCTTCTGGATTTTCTTTTTTGTCCCATTTTATTTAGAAGATCTAAGATATACATTATGTTTTTAATATATATTTTGTTATAAATAGATTTTGGTATGCAATAGGAGTATTTAGAAAAAGAGTTTGATTTATTTATGTGCTGTTGTAACCTTCCATAAATGCTGCTTCTTCTGGTGAGATTTCATCATCTTCAATTAATAAATCAGTGCCTTCCTCTGTGTAAATGTCATCTTCTTTTTCTTCTTCTAAGTCAAAATCTCTATTTTTCATAATTTTTTGGAAGAATAAGACTATTAAAATAGGTATGTGTTAATTTTTAGAAAAAAAATTGTTTTTAGAAGGAAAAATGGAAAAACTTCTATACCATAGAAAAGTTTAAAAAGAGAGTCTTATATTAATTTAAAGATTTAAATGTTATAGGGGGTATTCAATTGGTAAATGAAGAAGTTATAGAAAATTTTACTAGTAGTGGAATAACGCCTTATACAAAAAGAAATAATTTAGTTGATAAATTAGTTGTGGGTGTTCCTAGTGGTAGCTTGAACGATCCTAGAAGAGGTTCTACTAAGGATAGATTTGCAAGATGTTTTTTTTATTTAGGAAACTATGAAACAGATTCTTCTTCTAAACCAGTGTCTGTTAATGATCGTGATATTCATCCTATTTTGATTAGACCTCAACTTGCATTTCCATATTTAAGGGATGGTCATTTAGATGCAGCTATTGTTGGTGATGATTGGTATCATGAATGGATTGCTAGGGATCCAAGTATTGGGAGAGACGAATTAGTAAAGAAAATTTGTGATCTTAATTTTGGTGGTGTTAATCTTGTTCCAGCTACTAAAAGATTTGTACCTGGTAATACTATGGATGAATTCTTAGAATTTATGATCCAAGAAGGAGTTGAAGAATTAGTGGGTTCTTCTGAATATCCTGGTTTAGCTGTGGAATTATTGATGCATCATATATCAAAAAATGATAAATTTAAGGAATATTTTGGTGAAGAAAGACCAACGTTTAAGTTTGCTTCTGGAGAAAAATATAAAGGTAATCCTAAGTTACGTATTGAAGAATCTTGTGGTGCTACAGAGGCACAAGTTGGATTTACTTCTCATTGGATATTAGAGGTTACTCAACAAGGCAATTCTTTTGCTTCACATTATTTAAAACCTTTAGAAAGTGAGTTTAGTATTAATTCATCTGCTGGTTTTTATGCTTCTAAAATTGCTCTTGGTATTCCACATAAACAAAAGAAAATTTATTATTTTAGAGATATGCTTGAGAGATTTGGGGATGATGTTGTTAATCCTAAAGATTTCATTGATTTAGAATTTGATGCAAAAGGTACTGAAAACTTAGAGAATGTTTTACGGGTGTGTGATGGTGTTAATGATGTTTGTGTTAGTGATGATAGACTTGAACTTACAACTAAAGCGAGGTATGTTTGGCCTATTGCTAAGATTCTAAAGGATCATAATGTTGGATTAAATGAGTTGAGGATTAAGTGTAAACAGGGTGTTAAGCTATGTGGTTTTGGGATATATAGAAGACGCAGTTTATAGATATTGGTAATTTTCGAAAATTTTTCTAAAAAACAGTTAAATTTATATATGATTTGGAAATTTTTTCCATTATGCTAGATAAAAAGGATGAATTAGTGTTAAAATTGTTAAGAGAGAATGCTAAGTTGAGTATTAAGGATATCTCTAAAAAAACTTTATTGCCTATCACAACTATCCATAATAGAATTAAAAAATTAGAAAAAGATGGGATAATAAGGAATTATACTATTAATTTAGATGATAAAAATTTAGGAACTATATCTGCATTTGTCTCTGTTTCTATGGATTACAAAGCATTGAAGAAGGATGGAAGAGATGAAAATGATTTATTGAGGAAAATTAGAAATCATGATGCTGTTGAGAGCGTTAGTATACTGACTGGTGATGTTGATATGTTAGTCAAGGTTAGAGTTGGTAATATTGCTGAATTAGATAATTTTGTTATTAATTTTTTAAGGAAGTTAGACGGTATTGAGAGAACAAATACCATGGTTATTTTGAGTGAGGTTTAATAAAGAAAAGTGTCTTCTGTTAATCTTTCATTGAATTCGTTTGCTAGGTTAGTTAACATTAGGTTTTTGATTTCTTCTTTATTTTTTGTATGTCCTAAAACAAAACCTAGTTTGATGTAGGCTGTTTCTGGTAGAATATCTTCTAAATAAATTACTCCTAATTTTGAGATTTCTCTTCCTGGTGAATATACTAAAGGATTTAATCTACCATAAATGGTTTGGGGTGCTGCACATATTGTTAATCCTGAATCTATTGCTTGTTTAATTGATGGTAACCAGTTATATTTTGATTCTTTTGTTGCTACATGTCCTAACCCTGTGGTTTCTATGATAATTCCTTTGTATTTTTTTTGTGTTAAGAAGTCAATAATTTCTGAAGAAGCACCAGGATAATATTTTATTAGAGCAACTTTCTCCTCGAATTTTGTATCTGCAGTAACTTTTTCATTTGTTCTTTTTTTGTATTTTTTGTTTAGTATATCTATTACTCCATTAGGATAAATTTTTGCTATTGGTAGTTCATTAATAGGACGGAATGTGTTTCTTAGTGATGTATGACATTTTCTGACTTTAGTACCTCTATTAGCTAAACAATATGTATCCGAGGATTCTCCATGGCCTACTAACATTACTTCTGCTATGTTTGCTTTTGCGAGATGAGCAGAACAAATTAAATTTAGGGTTGTGTCTGTTGATCCTCTATCAGTTGAACGTTGAGCATATGTTAGGATGACTGGTTTTGAAAGATTTTTTAACATAAATGATAAAGCAGCTGATGTAAAGTGTAATGTGTCTGTTCCATGTGTGATAATAATGGCTTCGTCTTTATTAATCAATTTAGCTGTTGTTTCTGCTAATTTTTTCCAATGAATATATGACATGTTTTCCGATGCTATCATGAATGGTGTTTCAATCTTGTTTATTTGTATTATATTAGAGATTTCTGGTGCTAAAGAAAGAACTTCAGACGGTTCCATTAACCATTTAACTGCTCCTGTTTCATAGTCTATTTTTGAGGAGATAGTGCCTCCGGTAGCTATTAAGGAGACAGGGGGTAGGGATTTGTTTTGTTTTATTTTTATTTTTGGTTGTTTTTTGGTAATTGATCTTAATTTTTT
>CAYQQE010000002.1:0-27541 GCA_964419915.1 Candidatus Woesearchaeota archaeon | reverse complement strand
ATGAAAATTGGTGTTCTTTGCAAGATTTAAGTGATGCTTTTGTTTTATACAAAGGAGGGAATGAAAGAGAAATAAGAAAATTAATTTTCAATGTTGAAAAAGCTGTTGAATTTCTACCAAAAATATGGGTTGTGGATAGTGCTGTTGATAGTATTTGTCATGGTGCTAATTTGAATGTTCCTGGTATTAGTAAATTAAATGAATTTAATGAAAAGGAAATAACTGCTTTAATGACATTGAAAGATGAGTTGATTGGTTTAGGAGAAACAAGAATGAATAGTAAAGATGTTTTAGAAAAGGAAAAGGGAATGGCTGTTAAAACTAGTAAGGTATTTATGGAAAGAAAGGTTTATAAAAGTTAAAATTATGTTATCATTAAAGAAAATGGTAGAAGAAGTTGTAGCAAAATTAGTTAATGATTTATTTCTTGGAGAAGAAATTGTAGAAGTTGAAACCTATCTTGTTTTCAAAGAAGGAATTTTAAACTTAAAGGAGAATTATGAAATGATTAGCCCATATATTTCTCCTTATAATAAATTAAGATTTATTAATGAAAGTCTTGCTAATGTTTAAATATAGAAATTTCTATATACCCATTCTAAAATGGTAATAAAGACTTATATATTGGTAGATATATTTTAATGTAAATCAATAAACAAATGATTAAAAAGGAGGTGCGAGTGTGGCTCAAAACAATTTAGGAAATTGGGCATTCATAATAGGGGTAATCGTAGCAGTAATAGCTGGATTATTTGGCACTGATATCATACCCTATAGTGCTGCTGTTTTAGTAGTATTGGGGGTAATTGTAGGTTTTATGAATGTAGGAACCAAAAAGAAAAGTGACTTTTTACTTGCAGCTATTGCTTTGATGGTAGCAGGTGCAGCTAGTTTAAGTGCTCTTACAATAGTGCCTGCACTTGGTAGTTGGTTAATAGGAGTTGTTGCTAATGTTATAGTCTTTGTTGGTCCAGCTGCTTTAGTCGTGGCATTACAAGATGTGTATAACTTAGCTTCAAAAAATTAATTTTTATTTTTTTATTTCTTACCTGTAGTTCTAAATATTTAAATAGTATAAGCTCTTTTTTTATAAAATTGATAAAGGGAGGTTAATTAAATGATCAGAAAAATTGGAGGTTGGGCTTTTTTAATTGGTATTATAATTGCAATAATAGCTGGTATAATTGGACCTATTGATAAGACAGTTACAATAGTGTTGGTTGTTTTAGGATTGATAGTTGGTTTATTGAATATTACTGAAAAAGAAGTTACACCATTCTTATTGGCTGCTGTTGCTTTAGTGATTGTTGCAAACTTTGGTGGTAGTGTTTTGGGTGTTATTGATTTTTTAAAACAGATACTAATTGCTATTATGGCTTTAATTGTTCCTGCAACAATAGTGGTTGCTGTGAGGGAGGTTTTCACTGTTGCTAAAAGATAATTTTTTCTTTTTTATTTTATGAGAAGAATAAATGTTTTAATTTTTGGAAATGTGCAAGGTATTTTTTTTAGAACTAATATTAAAAGAGTGGCTTTAGATTTGGGATTAAAAGGATACGTAAGGAATAGTAACGAAGAGGTAGAGGCTGTTTTTGAAGCCGAGGAAGCAAAAATAGAAAAAATTTTGGAATTCTGTAGGATAGGTCCGATTGGTGCTGAGGTAAATAAGATTGAGATAAAAGAAGAAGAATTTAAAGGGGAATTTGATGATTTTAAGATAGAAGATTAGAAAAGTTTTTATAGAAAGTAAAAAAAGAATAAATAATGGAAAAGGATTATTATTGGGTTGATAAAGCTGCTGAAAAAATAATAAAAGAGAAAGGTAATAAAAAAGAATATGTTTGTGCTTCTGGAATAACTCCTTCTGGTACTGTTCACATAGGTAATTTTAGAGAGATAATAACAACTGATCTAATAGTTAAAGGTTTAGAAAATAAAGGTAAGAAAGTTAGATTCATTTATTCTTGGGATGATTATGATAGGTTTAGAAAAGTTCCTAAGAATGTTAATAAGAAATGGGAAAAATATTTAGGAATGCCTTTATCTGATATCCCTGATCCTTTTGGTTGTTGTAAAAGTTATGCTGAACATTTTGAAAAGGAATTAGAAGATTCTATTAAAGATTTAGGATTTAAAATTAATTTTATTTACCAAAATAAGATGTATAAAAAATGTGTTTATGCTAAAGAAATAAAAATTGCGTTAGATAATAAAAATGAAATTATTAAAATTCTAAATAAGTATAGAAATGAACCCTTAGAAAAAGACTGGTTACCTCTGGTTGTGTATTGTGAGAAATGTGGTAAAGAATCTTCAACCAAAATTTTGGATTATGATAATTACAGATTAAATTATGAGTGTGGTTGTGGTTATTCTAATGAAATTGATTTTAGAAAGAAAGGAGTCATAAAATTAACTTGGAGAGTTGATTGGCCTATGAGGTGGAATTATGAAAAAGTTGATTTTGAACCAGGTGGTAAGGATCATTCAACTGTTGGAGGTTCTTTTGATACTGGAAAACAGATAGTTAAGAAAGTATGGAAAAGGGATGCTCCTACTTATTTGATGTATGATTTTGTTAGAGTAAAGGGTGGTGGTGGAAAGATATCAAGTTCATTTGGTGATGTTGTTACTATCAAAGATGTTTCTGAAATTTATGAGCCAAATGTTTTGAGATGGTTGTTTGTCGGAACAAGACCTGGTAGCGAGTTTGCAATAAGCTTTGATTTAGATGTTATTAAATTATATGAGGATTTTGATAGATGTGAAAGGATTTATTTTGATAAAGAAAAAGTGAATAATGAAAAAGACCTTATTAATCAAAAACGAATATATGAATTGTCTTGTGTTAGAATTCCTAAAAAATATGTTAAGAAAGATTCATTTAGACATTTGAGTAATCTAGTACAGATTAATGAAGGTGATTTAAGTAAAATAAAGAATGATAGAGCTAAATATGTTTGGAATTGGATACAAAGATATGCTCCTGATGAATTTAAGTTTAGTGTTCATAAAGTCATTAGTAAAGAAATAAAGGAATTATTAAACGAAAAGCAGAAAAAATCCTTAAAGATGTTAGTTAAAAGTTTAGAGAAAAAAAGTTTTAATGAGCAAAGTTTGTTTGATGAATTTTATAAGATATGTAAGGCAGTTGATATTAATAATATTGATTTTTTTGAAGGTGCTTATTTAGGTTTAATAGGGAAAAAAAGAGGACCTAAATTGGCTGGATTTATTTTAACATTAGGAAAAAGGAGGGTAATTGAATTATTAAAAAATGTATAAAATAATTTTAGTTTTAAGTTTAGTTTTGATTAGTGGTTGTGCTCAAGTTGAATTAAATAAATGTGTGAGTGATAATGATTGCGTTACAGATAGTTGTTGTCATGCTAAAGGTTGTGTTAATATAGAAAATGCTCCTAATTGTGAAGATATAGAATGTACTATGGTTTGTGAACCAGGAACTTTAGATTGTGGTCAAGGGGAATGTAAATGTGTTAATGGAGTGTGTATGGCTGTATTTAAGTAGAAAATTATTTAAATTTAGTTCTCTTTTAGATAGTTATGAGTAGTAAAAGAAAAGGAACACGATTTGAACGAGAACTTGCACATATGTTCTTTGATCATAACTGGGGCTGTGTTAGAGTAGCAGGTAGTGGTTCAACACCTATGCCTGCTCCAGATATCTTAGCAAGCAATGGAAAAAGAGTTTTAGCTGTAGAGTGTAAGGGTATTAAAAAAACAACTAAGTATTTGAGTAATGAGGATGTTGAGCAATTAAAAAAGTTTTCAAAGAAATTTGGTGCTGAAGCTTGGTTAGGTATAAGATTTGATGCAATAGGATGGTACTTTTTGGAATTGAAAGATTTAAAGAAAAGTAAGAAAGGTTATGTAATCCCTTTAAATTTAGCTAAGAAAGATGGTTTAAGTTTTAAAGAATTGATTGGGGTTTATAGGCAAAAAAGATTAAGGTGAAAAGAAGAAAAGTATTTAACTTAGTTCTGTTTAATAAGAAACTTATGAAAGAGGCTTTATATTGGAAAAAGTTTGATGATAAAATAAAATGTGAACTATGCCCTAAATTTTGTGTTGTTGAGGATAATGAAATTGGAAATTGTGGGGTAAGGAAGAATATTAAAGGGAAATTGTATAGTTTAGTTTATGGGAAGCCGGCTAGTGTTGCTATTGATGCCATAGAGAAAAAACCATTGTATCATTTTTTGCCTGGTTCTTTAACTTATTCTATAGGGACTGTTGGTTGCAATTTACATTGTAGTTATTGTCAGAACTGGGAGATAAGTCAAGCAAAATTTGAAAATGTAAGGCACACTGATTTAATACCTGAAAAAGTTGTTGAGAATGCTATTCTTAATAATTGTAAGAGTATTGCATATACATATTCAGAACCAATAATATTTTTAGAATATGTTTTAGATACGGCTAAAATAGCAAAGAAAAATGGTTTGAGGAATGTCATTGTTAGTAATGGGTTCATTAATGAGGAACCTTTGAAAGAATTATGTAAGGTAATAGATGCTGCTAATATTGATTTGAAGGGTTTTAGTGATGGATTTTATAGAAAGTATACAAACTCTTGGTTAGATCCTGTTTTGAATTCTTTGAAGATTTTAAAAAACAAGAAAGTTTGGTTAGAGATTACTAATTTAGTAATTCCTGGTAAAAATGATAATATAAAAGAAGTAGAAGAAATGTGTAAGTGGATAAAAGAAGAATTAGGTGAGGTGCCTTTACATTTTTCTAAGTTTTATCCTTGGTATAGGATGGGTAATGAGAAAGAAACACCATTAGAAACCTTAGAGAGGAATTATAAGATTGGTAAGGAATATTTGAAGTATGTTTATATTGGTAATGTTATTACAGATAAAGAAAATACATATTGTGGGGGGTGTGGGAAATTATTGATTAAAAGAAAAGGGTTTGATGTGGTAGAAAATAATATTAAAAGAGGAAGATGTGTATGTGAAGAGAAAATTATTGGTGTTTGGGAATAGATGTTTTAGTTTCTAAATCTATTTAAATTATTTTAAACTTTTAAGTGATATGAGATGGTTTATTGTTTTATTTTTATTAATTTTAATTATTCCTGTTTATGCAGAAGATTTAGAAATCAAGGTAAGTTTGGATGATATTTTGTATCTGGGTTCTATGTATAAAGATTTGTTTAAAGTAACTAATCTGGACCATAAAACAGGAATTACAGATAATATAACTGTTTATGTAAAATATACTGTCACAAATGTTAAAGAAGATTATTTTGTTTTGAATGAATTAAATTATTATAAAACTTCTGGGACTGGATCTTTTAAACCAGAAAAAGTAGGAGGTTATGTAATTTGTGGTTATATCTTAAATTCTAGTGTAAAAGATGATAACAAGGAAAATAATAAAGATTGTAAAAATATAAATGTAATAAACACAGGGAATATTAAATGTAATGTTAGTTTGTGGGTTTATAGTACAAAACAAATTTATAATAATAATGAAAAAGTTGAATTTTATAATTATATCAGTAATGATTCGTTTCCTTTTTTAATTGAATATTGGATTGAGGATATTTTTGGTGATGTAGTTAAAGAGAGGTATAACACAAGTAGTTTAAGTAAGAAACAATGGACGCCTAAAATAAGTCAAAATGAGAAGGCCTTTTTGATTAAGAACAAGTTACATGTTTTGTGTGATAATTCTGGTGATGAAGATGATGAGAGATTGATAGTTGTTAAGGGCAATGAAGAGGAAACAGAACTTAATAATTATGTTAAGATTTTGGATGTTAGCAAATTAAAAGTTGGAGAAACAGGAAATGTTAAAATTGAGGTAGTTAAAGGTGATACAAGAAAATATGCAGTTAAGTTGGGTTTAGGGAATAGTGAAAGTAAGGTGTATGTTTATGATAAAGGAAACTATACTTTATTATTGCCTATAATACCTGAAAAAGATGGTAAATATGATTTGATTTTGGAAGGTTTAGGAAGTAAAGATAAGAAAGAAGTTGAGGTAGAAGGTAAAGAAATTTCCTTAGAAGCACATATCGATGAAAAAATTGTAAAAGAGGTTTGTGAAGAAAAAGAGAATCTTTTAGAAAAAGCTTCACCAAAAGAATATGGGGAAAAAGTAAATAATCTTTTAACTGGTGATGTAATTTATGAGAGTAGTGATGTTAAAGCAGAAAAATTAGGGATTTATATTTTTGTTTTTGTATTGATTTTGTTTATGATCTATCTAATTTTTAAGAAAGCTTTATAAAATAGTGGAGTAAGGTTGAAAATATGATTATAAGGGCTATAATAGAAATTGTTGGAGGTCCTAAGGAACATATTGAAAGGGTCTTAGGTTTAGTTATTGATAAGCTTAAAAAAGAGGATAATTTAAAGGTTTTAAGAGCTGAGGGTTTTGATGCTAAAGAGGTTAAGGGATTATGGAGTTGTTTTGCTGAAGTAGAAATTGAATTTAAAAAGTTAGAAAGATTTATAGGTTTTTGTTTTGATTATATGCCAAGTTCTATTGAAGTTTTAGAACCTGATGAATTAAAAATAGAAAGTGGAAGTTTTGGAGATATCATGAATGATTTGTTGGCTAAGTTACATCAATATGATGTATTAATAAAAGGTTTGAAAGCAGAAAATATTGTTTTGAAGAAAAAAGATTAGGATTTTTTTCTTGTTATCTTTTTTATAGGTTTTTTAGTTCTTTTAATTTTTTTCTTTTTGAAAGATTTTTCTAGGTCTTTAAATGCGCTACTTAATTTTTTCATGGTTTCTGATGGAGTTTTTGCTTCTCTAATAGTTACTGGTGCTTTGAAACTTGGTATTATAAGTTTTACCTGTTTTGGTTTTTGTAATTGAATTTGTTTTCTTAATTCTGTGGTTTCTGTTAATGGTTTTCTAAATATATCTATTGGTCTTGTTAATTCTGGAGGTTTTACTGGTGGTCTTCTAAAGATATTCATCGGCGATCTATATGGAAAGGTTGTTGGTTTTTGTTTTTTCTTAAAGATTCCTTTTTTATACAATAAAAATATAACTCCTGCTAAGACTAATAATAGTAATAGTATTAACCACCATGGAAGTCCTTTCTTTTCTATTTTTGAAGGTATTAAGATACATTTATTATTTTTACATTCTTCATTAGAAGCGCAATCATCATCTGAAGTGCATTCTTTTTCTTCAGGTTGAGATATTGGAACACATTCGTTATTCTTGCATTTATTACTTGAACTACAATCTGAATCTGATGTACATTCTTGTTGTATTTTTATACATATACTATCTCTACATAATTCATCTATTGCGCAATCTGAATCTGATGTACATCCTAATGTTGTTGTGTCACATAAACCATTATCATCTGTATCAAGACAACATTTATTGTTAATCCAATCACAATCTTGGATAACACAATTATTTCTATTACATGCTTCTTCATTATCATAATCATCACATTCTGCGTATGTACAAAATTTACATTCGTTGACAAAAGCTGATTGTGACCAATAACAAGGTCCTCTACATGAATAACAATCATTAGATGTGTCTGCTTGTTCACAAGAGGTACATTCGATACTGCATAATGGATCATTTTGGTCTGGACAACCTTCGTCATCTACATTACAATTAAATGGTGTGTTTGAACATTTATCAATACCATCGCAAACTACATCTGTATCTGAATCTATTGAACAACCTAGATTAAATGAATTAATAATTTTATCAACTCTACAACCAGAAATTGTGTTTGCACAATTATCTAATTCATTACAAACACCATCATTATCATCATCTTTGGAACAACCTTGAGAATCAATAGTACATCCTGTTAATGTGTCAGGACATTTATCTTTATCATCTGGTATACCATCTGAATCTGAATCTGAGCAACCATAGATATCAACATTTTGTCCTTCTTTAGTATACAAACATTTATCAGGGCCTGCTGTACAAACATTTTCAAATGGATATGCTGAATCACAGATACCATCATCATCATCATCTGGATCACAAACTTGGTTATAAATTGATGTTTTTATTTCACATTGATTATTTGAACAAATTCCGATATCACCATTAAGGTTACATGTATTTGCTATTGAATTCTTTTTGTATGTTACTAGATTTTCTGCTGGTGGTTCTAAAGAACAACCAGTTTCACATTTTGTTGATGCGCATGTTCCTATAATACATCTTCCTGTATCTGAATTTCCTTTTGGGTCTACAGAACACTTTGCACATCCTGTACATTGTCCTATATTTGAATCAATATCATTACAATCTAGTATATTTGGTATTCCATCTCTATCAGCATCTTCTGTGCATCCTGGATTTGAATTACAGTAGTTTGGATTAAAACCAGAAGTTGGACAACCAGATGGTTCACAAAAACCATAGAGACCATTAGGATCTAGGGAACAAATCTCTTTTTTATCTGGTGGAATACAATAATTATCATCTTCGCAATATTGGTTGTTTGAACATGGTTCTGAAGGACATTTTGAATTATCTGGTTGACAAACCCAACCATTATCTGTACATTCTTTTTCTGCACAAATGATACCACATTTATTTGGACAACCTAAACAACAATCTGAATTTGATAATGGACAGGCATCTGTTGGACATTTATCATCAATATCTGGTATTCCATCTTCATCAGTATCGCTAATTTTTTCATTTATACATTTGTTGTTTTCCCAAATACAGGAAATAGGGCAGGTTAGATCAATATAATTACACGAATCTTCATCTGTTATAGATGTACAAGATGATGGACATGTTTTACATGTGCCACCAATTGGCCATGGTGCATCTTGGAAGTAACATTGTGTATTTTTACTACAGGAATTTGGATCTTCGCATTCTATTTGATCACATATATTAGTATCATACCAGGTTCCCCCACAATCATTACATTTATTACAACCACCAGGAACTGTACAATATGGGTCATTCATGCAGTCTAGTGTATCACAATTTGCAGGACAACCATACTTATCTTCTTCTTGTAAATTAACTTGACAATTTTCATTTGTATTATCACATTTATCTTTGGTGTCACATGCGCAATCATTATCTGAATCTATTGCACATCCCATGTAATTGCCAGTTTTATAAACTGTACATCCTTTATTAGCATAATCTGGTAATGAACAATCTGGTCTTGCTTCATATGCTGCTTTTGGGCATCTATCATATTTTCTTGGAATACCATCTTCATCACAATCTGAATCTGGGTCTTCACAATCTGTTGGTGGGATTTCTGGTGCGATGTAAGTTAATATAGAATAGAGTGTTAGTGCTGTGTCTGTTATTGAACCAAAAGAATTATCTGGTTTTTTTTGTTTTATTAAATAATCTTCTGCTTCTGAGTTTTCTATTGTTGTTAAGGCTAAGGCTGTGTAGTAAATATTATCATAAGAGTTTATATTTTTTCCCCATCCTGGGTTTTTGAAAAGATCTGAATATTGTTCATCTGATAATGTATTTGGTTCATTTAATTTTTGTAGAACAATATTCTTTAGTGTTTGAAGGTCTGTTGGTTCTGATTTTATAAATGACAGTAAATTTTTATCTTGGTTTAATTCATAAAGTGTTAAAGCAAGATATGCATTTTCTTCAAAAGTACAAGTAGATATTAAAGAATAACAACCTGGTGGAATAAAGTCAATTCTTGAAGAATCTGTATGTTTTTCTTGTATTATTAATTTATCATAGATAATATGTTTTTCAATAGTGATCAAAGATGCTATAAAAGATTTTGAACAATCTATGGATAATCTTTGTTCTGGTATGTTTGGATCAAACCAGGATTTGATATTCTCATCTGTATAAATTCCTGAAGATATGGTTATGGTTTTTGAGGTAATTTGATTAGATTTTAGATATCTCAAGGTACATGTTTCTGTAGTTTGCGCATCTGGTATTACAATCTGTAATTGATCTGCTTCTAATGTTTTTTGTGTTTGGTGTTTTGTATTAAGAAAGTCTGTTAGTTCTTGTATTTTGTTATTAATCTTTGTTTGTAAATCTGAAGGAGCATTTTCGATTTTGCTTAAAGCTAAAAGAGCAAAAGCCGTTTCTTTTAGATTATTTTTTAGATTTTGGGTTAGTAACCATTCTGTTGCTTTTTTTGTTTCTGGTAAAATTTCTTGAGATTGTATTGTATTTAAAGCTAGAATAGATAGGGATGTATCTGTTATTGAACCAAAAGAACCATCTATATTCTGTTTTGATTTTAACCAGTTATAGGTATCTGGCAGTTCTGTTGATGTTGTAATGGGTATTAAAAGCAATAATATAAATAAAAGTATTAATTTTCTCATTTAGGCCTCTTTTTAGTATTTTATTAAGGAAAAGGAAAAGGTATTTAAATAATTTTTTGTTTTAAAAGATAAATGAAGATTAAAAATTTAGAGAGATTTGCTAAAGGTTGGAGGGGTATTGTTTATACTGGTTTCTATAAAGGAAAGAAAGTTGCTGTTAAAGAGGGAAGAACTGTTAAAAATGAGTGGAAATGGTTGAAAAAACTGAATAGGTATGGTATTGGTCCTAAAATAATTGGTTTTGATGGAAGATTAGTGTATGAATTTGTTGAAGGTGAGCGATTTGTTGATTTTATTAAGAAAAATAATAGGAATAAGATAAATAAAATAATTAAGGTTATTTTAAGGAAGATGAGAAAAATGGATAAATTGAAAATTAATAAAGAAGAGATGCATAATCCTGTAAAACATATATTTGTTGGTAAGAAAATAAAAATGATTGATTTTGAAAGATGTAGGGAAAGTGAGAAACCTAAAAATGTAACACAATTTTGTCAGTTTTTGATGAGGAAGAGATTGGTAAGTAAAAGGGTAATTAAGGTTTTGAAAGAATATAAGAAAGATTATAATGAGAAAAATTTTAAGAAGATTTTGGAGTTTTTTTAAATCTAGACTTTCTGATAGCATAATTAACTGGATTTTTGATTAATTTACATAAATTATCTGGCTTACATGTTTTTAAATCTAGGTAATAAGAAGCATTTTGACAGTTTGGTGGAAGTATTGATTTTTTTGTTTTATGCCAGTTTAATTGAGATTGTAAATAATTATCTGGTAAAGGTTCATAATTTTTTATATTCCAATCTTTAACTATCGTTTTTAGGTCTTCTGTTGGATAACCTGTTGATTTAAAGAAATTTATTAAAATAAATAAGGCTCTTTTTCTTCCATCTTGTTTTATCCCATTTAAAATTTCTTGTATGCATGGTGGAAAGTTTTTTTGATTGATTTTTACTTTTATTTCTTCAAATTGATTTTTTGGTTCTTCTTTTGGTTTTTGTTTTGAATACCAATCAAATGCTTGAATTAAGAGTTGTTTTGATTCTTCTTTATCTCCTATGTAAAATGGAGTAAAGGTTTTGATGTTTTCTGGTTTTGCTTGTTCTTTTTTGAAAGTTAAAATATCTTCTTTTTTTATTGGCAGACTTACTAGGCCTGATTTTTCGTGTAAGGAGTAAGGAGTTCTGTAGAGATGTCTATTGGAGATTAAAATAGAATCTATATCAACTAAGGAAAAAGGATCTTGGGATTGTAATCTTTTTGCTAGATGTGGTTTTATAAGTTCTTTTAGATAAGAAGATGTAATTCTTACTGCATCTGGAAATAGAAGTTTTGTTGGTGTATTGTTAATTGATTTCGGCAATGTTTGGTGTGATATGCAAATATGAAAACCTTTGTTTCCTGAAAATTTAATACCTATGTTTTGTATATTATGGAATTTTAGGGCTTCTATGAGTAAATGACCACAGATTTTTGAATGTTCAAAGTTTTTTGAGTCTATATCTAGGATGATATCATATGTTGTTCTTAGTTCATCTAATTGTGTTTTTGTCATTCCTGGTTTTAGTTTTAATGGATCTGACCAATGCTCTTCTGAAATATGGAAAGAAGTTGCTCCTTTTTTTATTGAATCTAGGATATCTCCTTCAAATTGTATGATATCTGGTCTTTTTCCAAAAGAATCTGTGTATTTAATTACTGCTTCTTTATTTTTTGCAGAATTCACTATTTGCTCTTGTATGACTTTTCCTGAGTAATATGATAAGATTTGGTGAGACATTAATTTGTGGAGAATTTAGAGGTTTAAATAGATTGTTGTGGTGGAATTATTTTTTCTTAACTAGTTCTTGCAAATCTTCTTTTAATTCTTCATATTTAGAAATAGATAAGTGTAATTCTTGTTCTATTTTAGTTATCATTTCAATTACAAATTCTGTTTGAGATTTTATGAAAGTCTTGGTTTCTGCATTTGTTTTGGAAACCACGACATCAGAACCAACATTTGTCAGGATTTCATTATTGTCTTTTAATTCTGTTTTTATGAATATACCAGAACCTAAAGGAATGAGTAATTCTTGACCTATTTTTGTTTTTTTAATCTCTGTTAAAGAATTTGAAATCATGTTTAATTCAAAAATTTGTTGATTAAGAATTTCTAGGTTTTTTTGAATTTGTTTTATCTGTTGCTCTAATATTTGTATTTCTATGTATTTTCTTTGAGTGTCTTCATTCATTTTTTCTTTGATTTTTTAGTTTCCGGTTTTTCTTTTGGTTTTCTAGGAGATCTTTTTACTTTTTTCTCTTTAACATTAAAACCTTCTTTTTTTAATAGTTCTTTTATTGTTTCTGTTTTTTCATTTTTTTTGATCTTTATTGTCTTATCTAAAGGTTCTAAATGAGTGATATTACATTTTCTTTTTCTTGTAAATCCATCTATTAAAACATAGTTATTGTCTAAAACATCTACAACAACTGCTGGTTTATTTGCATCTCTTCCTTTTGTTTTTATGATAACCCTACCTATATCAAATATCATTTTCTGATTGATTCCTTTATTTTTTTAGTTAAACATTTAGAGCATAAAACACCAGCATACGGTCTTGATGGTCTTTTTTTGGTTTTAGGTAAGGTCCTCATTTTATATGGTCTTTCTCTAGGTATGCCCTTTAATATCGCTTTACATTCTGCACATCTTGCTTTTGATGGTTTTCTTTTTCTATAATGCACTCTTACACCTTTTGTAGCTTTTACATAGACCCTTCTTAAAGTCCTTGATTTTGTTTTATTTGGTGTTCTATGTGACATTTTAATGCACCTTTAGTAATTTTCTTAATAATATACTAAGTATTAATGAAAATATTATGTAGGTTCCTATCCACCCTAAATATGGAATAGGACTTGACCATCCTGTATATGTTTTGCTTAACCAACTAAAGACAATAATTATTGGTAAAAATGTAAATAACATTGGTTTCATTGAATGCATCATTAATTTTATATTTTTTTCCATTGCTTGTTTTTGGATCTCTATTAATTTTTTTGGATTATTCTTATGATTTTTAGCTTCTTGTTGTGATAATTTTATTTCTTCTTTTAAAGTTTTCATTAGATGTTGGTCTGTTAAGAATTTAAAAATCAAAGTTGTTATTAATGTTAAAATAAATGAGATTATTAATAGGGCTATGAATTTATTCCAATTTATTAAAAATCCAAAAATGTAATTGAAAAATGAATCGAACATTATTTAATTATCCTCCTTAAAGATGGATGCATATCCATCATGTGCCGCTGGGCAATTTCTTCATATAAGTTATAAATAATCATAACAGCTAATAATATTCCTGTTCCTGATGTTAAAGCTCCTAATAAATCTGCTGAAGCTGCTAATAAACCAACTGCGATAGCACCCATTACTGTTAATGGGTTTATGTATCTACTTAAAATCCTTTCTAAAACCCTTTCATCTCTTCTAAAACCTGGAATTTGTAAACCAGAAGCCATTATCTGTTTTGATTGAGATCTAGCATCCATACCTGCTGTTTGAACCCAGAAGAAACTGAATATGATACAACCTATTATAAAAAATATTATGTAAATTAAAGCATGAAAAATATCCATATAATTAAATATTCCATTAATTATATTCTCTATTATTTGTGGTGGATTAATCCAGGTAACAAACCCTGTTGCAGGAATATTTCCTGAGAAAGTACCTAATATGGGGTGTCCCCAATTTTCTAGTAACCTTGCCCATAATTGGATATTTGCTATTAATGCAGCAATTAAAATAACTGGAATATTAGATGTATAGATGAATTTTAATGGCCACCTCATACCATACCCTCTAATTCTACCAAAGGACAATGGAATCTCAACTTTCATTGCTTGCGAATAAACAGCCATAAGGAAAACAAAAATTGTGAAAAATATTGAGAAGAATGCCTTGAGTAGTTCTTTTATGTTGCCTCCTGCTATAGACCTTAATAAAACCCATACTTTTCCTACTGGGGCTTGTCCTGATCCAAAAGCTAATGAACCAGAAGCTGTTAATGGTGAAAGAGCTCTTATGAATATGGCTTCTGAAACACCTGCTGCGATAAATAATGAAATACCTGAACCAAATCCATGTTTTGAAACAACCTCATCCATATAAAGTATTAATAAACCACCTAGAGTTAGTTGAAAAACCAGTAGTAATTGTATAAAGAAATATTTTCCTGCAAGTAAGGTTGGAGTTGGTGAGAAACCACCCATAAATACATAAATAAATGCTTCAAAAATAATAAAGAAGATAGCTAATGATTTTTGTATGCCTTGGAAAAATCTTTTACCTTCATGGGTTGTTAAATCTAATTTTAAAATTCCAGAACCTGTTAATAACTGCAAAACAATAGAAGCGGTTACAATTGGACCTATACCTAAAGAGATAAGTGTTCCGAATTTTGCTCCTAGGATTAATGCTAATTGTTCAAATTGAAATTGTGAATTTGGATCCAAACCAAATAAGGGTATTAAACCCAATACGAAGAAAGCTATTAAAATTGTTAGAGTCCATTTGAGTTTTGTATTAAATGGTAGTTTTTTCTGGTCAGGTGCTTTTACTTCTGGTAAATTCATTAAAATTTCTTTGAAGATACTCATTTCTGTATTTCTCCTTCAACTTGTTTTAGTTTTTCTTGCGCTTTTTTGGAAAATGAAGAAATAATGATTTTTAATTTTGGTGGTTGTCCTTTAGATAACAGTTTTGTGTATCCTAATTCTTTTAGGTTTAGAGTATTATTTTTTATTTTGTCTTTTAATTTATATAGGTCTGAGAAATTGATTATTTTTTGTTTTTTTAGTTGAATTGGTTTGAAACCTCTTTTACCAAAGTAGGAAGAACCATATTTTTTTAGGATGCTTGGTTTTTTTTGATCTGCTCTTTTTCCAGAACCAGCCATTCCCCTACCACCCCTATTACCTGCTCCTCTATGTTTTTTCTTAGAACCCCAACCATGAGTGTGAGTTCCTCTTTGCCTTGTGTTTTTCTTTCTTTTGATTATCATTTTAAATCATCCTATGGATTAATTCATTTATTTTATCTTTTCTATAACCTAATGATCCACCTAAAGAAAATGGTTTTTTAATACCTTTTCTTTCAAAACCTTTTTCTGGGGGTTTTAACCGGAAAAATGGTTTGAATCCTGGAATATCTTTTAATTGTTTTTTCCCTGAGATAAATTCTTTTACAAAATCATTTATGGTTAGTTTTGTTTTTTCTTTTACATATTCTTCTATTAAGGGTTTATTTCCAGGTAATTTTCCTCTTTTTATTAATAACAATTTGATTGTTGGTTCATTTATATCTCCCCAAGTTACATAATCTTTTATTTTTTTAAGCATTCCGGCACATGATTGAGTATTATTAAGAACAACACATGTATTTTTTTTATATAATCTTAACATTTTCATAGTGTCTTCTATTTCTTTTTTAATTCCAATTGTTCCTCTAACTCTGATAATAGCAATTTTATTCATTACCTTCTACTACTCCTAATTTTTTGGTTTGTTCTTCTGTAATTTTCACTTTGCTTAATTGTTTAAGTGAATTGAAACATGCTTTGATAAGATTTATTTTTGTTCTTGTTTGACCAAAGGTCTTTGAATGTATGTCTTGTATTCCAGCAAATTTGATTATTTTTTGACATTCTTTTTCTATACATAAACCAACACCTTTTGGTGCGGGTATTAAAACCATTTTTGAACTACCTGATTTACCAGAAATTTTGAATGGAATTGAATGTGTTTGTTTACAACCACATGCCCAAGAACCACACCCTCTTCTGATTTTTATTATATTTAGTTTAGCATTTCTAATTGCTTTTTCTCTTGCTGGTACTGTTTCTTTTGCTTTAGCAAATCCTATACCTACGTAACCTTTTTTGTTTCCTACAACAGCAAATGCTGCGAATTTAGGTTTATTTCCTTCTCTTGTTTTTTTCTGGGTTTGTCTCCAAATGCTTCTTTTACCACCACCAAATTTACCTTTTGATTGACCTATAGCCATAAGATCTGATTGTAAATCTGGGATTAAAGCATCAATAATTTCTGATTCTAATATTTTATAACCCTTATCTAGTATTTCGTCTATTGTTATTTCTCCTTTCTTTGTTTTTCTGCCTAATTCTGTTTTTGGTTTCCAGGATTCTTTATCAAATATCTGTTTCATCCTTTGTTCTTCTTTAATTTTTTCTCTCATTTTAATTTCCTTTTAAAATCTTATTTTTTATTTCTAAAAAATGATTTTCAAATTCTTCTGGATTGAAATTTATTTTTAGATAATTTGAAAACTGTTTTTTATATTTATCTTGGTCTGTTCTTAATAAAGTTGCATATTTTGAAATATGTGAACCTTTGATTCTTTCTTCTGGTATTTCTTGTATATGTAAGTTAATACCTGAATCATGAATGCCTTTTATCGCTGTAAAAACAGATGAATTTTTTGTTTTTCTAGTAAACCCTACATCTATTACAAAATCTGTTATATTCTTCTTTTTTAGTTTTATTCCACATAATAAACCTGTTAGGTATGAAGAAGGTATGTTATTTAGGTGTGGTTTCCAGCCAAATTTTCTTAGTTCTTTAGAATGTGTTGATAAAATTATTTTATCTCCTCTTGGTTGATATTGAATTAATTGGATTATTAAATTCTTTAATGACTTTCTTATCGCTAATCTTGGTTTTTTAGATTTTAATAAGTCTAATCTCTTTTTATAATTAGTTAAACCTTTTCTTTTTCTCTTGAATTGTATAAGTTTAGTTTTTCTCATTTTTTAATAAATCCTTGTTCGGTTATGTATAAGTTAATATGTCTTCTGCTTCTAAAGAAGCCTCCCTTTATTCTTTTTCTTAGAAATCGATAATCTCTTGATGATAATTTTGGTTTTAATTGCTGTAGTAAGTTTCTCTGAGCTCTTACTTTTAACATCCATGCTTTTTTTCTTGGTAATCTTGCGGTTTTTTTTCCTTTTCTAGATCCATAACCTTTTTGTCTACCTTTTGCTCTTTGCATTCTTCTTTTTCTTGATCTAAATTTAGAGATACCTTTTTTGGGTTTTACTTTGATTATTTTTTGTGATATTAAAGATCTTATATCTGTTTTTGTTATTGCTTCTTTTATCTCGGTTAATTTAGTTGGATCTAAATAAATCCTTTTTCTTCCTGATTTCAGGATTTTTGATGCTAGTTCTCTTTGATTTTTTAGTTTCATTGTCTTTTTATTAGTAGTTTATCTTTTTCCTTCTTTTCTTCTTCTTTTATTTTTGGTTTCTTCTCTTCCTTTGTTTCTTCTGTTACTTTTTTCTCTAATTCCTTCTTTGATTTTTCTTTTTTCTCTGAAATTTTCTTTTTCTTTTCTTGTTTCTTTTTTATGTTATCACTAATGATGTCTATTGTTTTTTGGATCTCTTTTATATTTGAGATTTTTAATTTAAGAGAAAGAGCTTTTTCTAAAATTTGTAATTTCTTTTTTAAACCAACTTTAGACATTTTTGGTATTTGTGTTTTAGAATCTATTTTCTCTAAATCTTTTGGATTATAAATAAGTATTTCTTTAAAGCCATTTTGATTAAGATATTTTACTAATCTTGGTGAACCATAACCAGGAGATGGTTTTTTTCTATGACCTTTTTTGTTTAATCTTAATTTTGAATCTATACCTTTTGGTTTTCTCCAGGTTTTTTTTAATTTTGATAGATGAGACTGTTGTCTAAGAAAGGTTGGTTTCTTTTTTTTCTTTCTTCCTTTTAACTCAATTAATCTTTCTATGTTCATCTTATCTCCTTATTATCCTTGAATGTTATATAAATTCCATCTTGAAAGATTCTTCTATCAAATTTGTTTCTCTTTTTTTTACAAAGCCCTTCTATTTTAGATGCTGTTTGACCTACCTGTTCTTTATTGGTGCCTTCTATTATTATTTCATCACCATCGACTTTAACAGATATCTCTTGTGGAAATTTTACCTTTCTTGGTTTTTTTTCTCCATAAAAATTTTTAATTGTTAATTCGTTATTTTGTACAGAAATATTCATTGGAAAATGACTAGAACATATTTTTAATTTATAAATAAATCCTTGATTAATTCCTTTAATCATATTTTTTATATGAGCTTTGAATGTGTTTATCATCTTTTTTTCCCTTTTAGTAGCTTTTTTAGAAACTAGAACAATTTTATCTTCTTTTTTTGAAATTTCAATTTTTGGGTTGACTAATCTTCTTTCAATTTCACCTTTTTCTCCTTTTATTTTTATTAAAGACTTGTCTATTGAAACTTCTGTTTTTTCTGGGATTTGTATTTGCTCGATAATATTTTGTTTCATTTTAGTAGACATAAGCTATTAATCTCCCCCCAAGTTTTTTTTGTTTAGCTTCAATATTTGTCATTAAACCTTTTGATGTTGATACTATCAAGAACCCCAATTCCTTAGATGGAAGATATCTTTTTTCAAATTTTTCAAAATCATCTTTTTTAACACTAAAATATGGTCTTATAATCCCTATTTTATTTATTTTATTAAGAAGATTTAATTTTAATATTTCATAACTTCCTTGGTTGATTACTTCAAAGTCGCCTACATATTTTTCTTTTTTCAATAGATTTAATACATCTTTTATTATTTTTGAAGATGGTTTTATAATGCACTCTGATTTAGCTATCCTTTCACAATTCATAATGTGAACCAATGCATCTGCTAATGGGTTATTTAGTGACATTTTATGAATATTTTTTGAATCCTAATTTTTTTGCAGATTCTCTATAACATTGTCTGCATAAATCAAGACCATATTTTTTGATATGACCTCCTATTCTTCCACATCTTTTACAACGTCTTGTTGATATCCCAAACTTTCTTTTTTTAGGAGCATTATGTTTAATGTACTTGGCTAATTTTGCTGGTTTTACTTTTAATTGTTTGAAAGCTTTTTTGTAATTACTGTAACTCATTTTCTTCCTCCAATTTTACATCAAATTCTTTTTTCATAAAATCAATTGCTTCTTGTTTTGTTACTCTATGTTTTATTGATATCTTTGATGTTTTTGTTCTTCTGTATTTTACTCTGTATCCAGGTCTTTTTAGAGTTACTGCAACCTCTAATCCAATAACACCTATTTCAACATCGTATTTTGCATCTGGAATTTTGATATATTCGTCTATGCCAAAGCTGAAGTTTCCATAACCATCAAATTGGGATTTGTTTAAGGTATTATCGATTGCTTCTAATGCTCTTTTTAATATCACTTTTGCTTTTTCTCTCCTTAATGTAACTTTACAACCTATTGACAAACCTGGCCTTATATCAAAAGTTGGTATTCGTTTCTTAGCAACTGTTTTTACTGGCTTTACGCCCGTTATAGATTTTAATAAATTCATTGCTTTGTTTATTTTTTCTTGTTCATTTCCTAAACAAATATTAATAGTTACTTTTTCCAATAAAACTTGTTTCATTTTCATGGTATTGAAATAATTGGTTTGTCTTTGCCTATTACAAAAGCATATTCTTTTAATGATTCTAGAGGTTGTTTATCTATTTTAAAGATTATTTTATCTTTTTGCGAACCTTGAAATTCTTTAATCTTTTCAAATGTTCCTACCTTACTAATATTTTTTCCACCTGTTAAATAAATTAGAACATCTTTTTCTAATTTAAGATGTAATTTAATCTCATTTTTAGAAAGGTCGAAAACAATTGTATCTCCAGTTTTGTATTCTTCTTTATCAATCAATATGTTCCTTCCATCATCTAGATTTAATTGAAGTTTTTTATGTTTTAATAATGTCTTATTTATAATTTTACTTAATTTTATGCTTGCTTCTTCTTTTTCGATTGGATGTAAGATAAGTTTCCCTTTTTTATTGAATAATACTCTGTAATATTTATTTATTTTAGGTATTTCTAAAATATCCATTAAAGAAACAGGAAATTTTATGTTTTTTATTGGTTTTTTATTAATTAAAACTTCTTTTTGATTTAATATTTTTTTAGTTTCTTGTGTGGTTTTTGTTAATTTTAATATTTCTTTTAATATTAAATTAATCGGCATAGTTTTATCTATAGAATGACCTGATGGATTTGGTTTTGTAATCCATTTATTTGTTTTTCTTTGTATCGGCCATGTTCTTGGTGCTGCTAATCTTTTCAAATGTTTTTTTGACATTTTTTCTTTCTAATAATTTTTGTCTTTTTTTATCCTCCAAATTTAATTCTAAGATCAATAAGTTAGATGGATGGAATGGATATGGTACTTTTGTTCCGTCCTTTTTTAACATATGGACGTTTTCTATGAAAACTCTTTTTCGTTTTGTATTTATTCTTTCAATTTTTCCTGTTTTATTTTTAAATTGACCTCTCATAATCTTTACCCTATCACCTGTCCTTATTTTAATGGCTCTTCTAGTGTGTTTTTTCCTTAATTCTTTTGAAAGATGAGATGAAAGGAATTTTCTTTGAATGTGTAATGGTGCATTATGTAGGTATTTTCTCTGTTTTCTTGGTTGTTTACTTGATTTCCATGATCTTGAAAATTTTTTTTTCATTTTACACCACAATATTTGCAATTTTTGATATTCCTGGCCATCTTTCTGCTGCTTCTTTTGCTATTGGGCCTTTGAAAATAGTGCCTTTTGGATTTCCTTTTTCGTCTTTTAAGATTACAACCGAGTTATCTGAAAATTTTATTCTTGTTCCATCTGGTCTTGAATATTCTTTTTTTTGTCTTACAATTACTGCCGGAACAAGTTGTTTTCTAATTTCTTTTAATCCTTTTATCACTGAGACTATGACTAAGTCACCAACACCAGCTGATTGAGGTCTTTTTTTAACAGTTTTAAGACCCTTTACTGATACTAATCTGATTATTTTAGCTCCTGAATTATCACAGGTTTGCATGGTTGTCCCTACTGGTAAACTTCTCGTGATTTTTGCTTTTATGGGTCTCATTTTAAAACCTCAATTATAACAAATGATTTTGTTTTACTTAATTTCCTACATTCTGTAATTTTCACTTTGTCACCTGTTTTAGCATTTATACATGTTGGATTATAAGCTTTTACTCTTGTTCTTCTTTTTTCATATCTTTCATATTTTGGTAAATAAAATAATCTTGGCCATTCTATTGTAACTGTTTTATGTGCTATATCGCTAATTACTGTCCCTGTGAAAACCCTTCCTCTAATACTTAATGTCCCATGAAATGGACATTTTGAATCTTGACAGTTTTCACTAGGCGTTTTTACTTTTAATCCGATATGTCTTTCTTTTTTCATTTTTTTAATCTATCTTCAGATCTTCCGATAAGGAATTTTCGACTGATTTTGATTTTTTGTTTTGGAAAATACAAAGTTGATTGATCTTTGATTATTCTTTTTATGATGTTGTTTTTTTCTATTGTTAACATGTTTTTAGTTTCATCAATTATTTTTCCTTTTAAACCCATCAAAGATTTATTCTTTGAGTTGGTTATTTCTATAGTTAAACCTATTAGTTCCGCTTTTACAAATCTTTTTTTATTCATCTCAAGTTGAAATTGTGTCTGGTGAAAAACCTAAAGTTATTAATTCTTGTTTTAATGTATCTTTATGATCTCCTTGTAACTCAATTTTTCCATCTTTAGCTGTTCCACCGCATGCAAACTTTGCTTTTAGTTTCTTAGACAATTCTTTTAAATCAATTTCTTTTTCATTAATACCTTCTATAACTGTAGTCAATTTTCCGAATCGTCTTTTAACAACCTTTATTTTTATTCTCTGCGTTTCCTTTGCTATCGCCTCACATACACAAAGTTCTATTGGTAAACCACATTTTTTACAAATGTTGCTCATGCTTTTTTGTTTAAAACCTCCTTATTTATTTGATTAATACGAGCGATAGTTCTCCTTATTTCTTTTGTTCTCCCCGGATTTTCAGGGAGAGTTCCTCTTGAAATTTGGGATTTGATCTTCATCAATTCTTTTTTAAGATCTACTAATTTATTTTGTAGATCTTGTTTGCTCATTTCCCTTAGTTGTTTTAATCTTATTATTGCCATGTTTTATTTCTTCCAATTTGATTATTTTATCAGTGATTTTATCAGGCAATTCTATATCTGGTGTTAAAATACTAACTTTTATTCCTATAACACCTGATTTTAGATTAGCTGTTGCCTTACATTTTCTTACTTTACTTTCTGAAATATCGCCTGATTTTTTTAGATAACCAGCATAAAATCTCCAAGTTTTTGCTCTTGAACTTGGTATTTTACCTGAGATTACTATTTCTGCTCCTATTGCTCCTCCGTTCATAATTTCTTGTAGTGATTTGTACCCTACTGATTTAAAACGTCTAGCTCCAAATCTTTCTAGAACATAAACTATTCTTTCTGCAACAGCTTGAGGATTCAAAGCTGGATTTTCAACATCAGCGATCTCAATCTGTGGATTTTCCATTTTGAATTTGTCTTTAAGTACTTCTGTTAATTTTTTGATATTTTCTCCTTTTCTTCCTACCATTAAGCCAGGTCTGGAAGTATGAATAATTACTTTTTCGCCTAAAGGAGTTCTTTGGATATCGATATGACTATAACCAGCTGTACCTAGTTTGTTTATTATGAATTCCTGTATTTGGAATTCCTTAAGATTCTGGTTTATGAATTTCTTTTCTATCATTTTTTATCTTCTTATCCTGTGTTTCTTTTGTAGTTTTAATTTTCTGCTTTTTTGATTCTTCTTCAGGTTCTTTTTCCATTGCTCTTATTTCAATATGCGTTCTTTTCATTTTTCTTCTTCTTTGTCTGCCAAAGTGAAACTGTGAATTACCTTTGCTTGCTGATGCATATGTAATTATTAAATTTGTACTTAAATTTTTGAATTCTGCATTTGCTTCTAAACTATTTAAGAGCTTTATAAAGTATATTGATGCTTTTTCTGGATATCTTCCCGAAGCCATACCAGGTTTATGTGCTAGATCTTGATTGTATCTCTTGAATGGAATCGCTAATTTTTTCTTTATTACCTGTTGTAATTGTGATTTTGCTTTTGCTGTTGTTTTGTTTTTAATAAATGAGCATATTTCTACTGATTGCTTTAATGAAATAGGCAGGTTCCTTGCTACTGTTTTTGCTATATTGTCCTCGTTCATTTTTTAGCAGTTATGGCGGCACTAGATTTTGTAGCACCAACACCTGGAGCTGAGTGTTCAACCCTCTTTCTTGTTAATGTTAATTCTCCTAAAAATTTACCCAACATTTCTGGAATAATCTTTATTGGAACAAATTCTTTACCAATATGAACATGAATTATTTGGTCTAATAATTCTGGTACAACAATCATGTCTCTTGCATGAGTTTTTATGGGTTTTTTATAAATTCCTTGTTTTGCTTTTTTGACTTTCTCTAGAAGCTTTTTTTGATTATCTGTAAAGCCACGTTTAAGTGATCTTTTTTGTCTTGACTGTACTAGCTCAATAAATTCTTTTAAATCCATTGTTTTCAATTCCTCTATTGTTTTTCCTTTGAATGTAAATTGTTTTATTGCCATTTTATCGTTTTTTTCCTGTTTTCTTAGCCCTTATCAAACCAATATTTCTTCCTGGAGGAGCGTTTCTTGGAGGTGTTTTTGGTTTTCCTACATGACGTCCTCTCCCAGAACCAAATGGATGGTCTACAGCATTCATTGCTACACCTGAAGTTCTTGGATATAATTTGTTTCTTGCTTTCATTGCATGATATTTTCTACCTGCTTTTATAAATGGTTTTTCTGTTCTTCCAGATCCTGCTAAAACACCTATTGTGGCTCTGCAATCTGGCAAGAATGTTTTTTGTTTTTTGGATGGTAATTCTATTATGATTCTATTTTTGATACTTGAAATAATTCTTGCAAATGTTCCTGAACTTCTAACAAATTTCCCTCCATCTCCTGGGTTTTGTTCTATATTAAACACAAATGTTCCTTTTGGTATGGTTTTCAATGGTAATGTGTTTGCCGATTGTATTTCTGCTTTACTACCAGAAGCAATAATATCATTTACCCTTATACCTTCTGGTGCAAAAATATAATGTTTTTCTCCATTTTCATAAGCGACTTTAGCTAATGGAGCTGTGTGACCTGGGCAATGTATAATATCAATTATTTTTCCATATATTACCCCTTCTCTTTCTAGTTGATCATAAGGTCTGTGTTTTACTTTTGCTTTATAGCGATGACTAGGTGCTCTGTATGTTAAGGTTCCTCTTCCACGCCTTTGAGTTATAAGTCTTTTTCCCATTTTATATTAAACCTAATTCTGTTGCTATGTCAATAGCTGGGGTTTCTGGTGAAAATTTAATATATGCTTTTTTTGTTCCTTTTGGAGTTATTGTGGTGTTAATTTTTTGTACTTTTGTTTTAAATAGTTGTTCTATTGCTTTTTTTACTTCTTGTTTTGTTGATTTTCTATTTACTATAAAGATTAATTTGTTTTCTGATTCCATTAGTCTTATTGCTTTTTCTGTTGCTAATGGATGTGAAATTATTTTATATGGATCTTTCATTTGAACAAGTTCTCCTTTCTTAATCTTTCAATTGAATCTTCTGTAAATATAGTTAATCTTCCTGGTTCAGCTCCTGGAGCAAGCAGATTTGTATTTATTAGGTTCACAGTACAGATATCAATTCCTGGAATATTCTTAGTTGAATTTAATAAAGGACATTTTTTAGATACAATGATTAAAGGTCCTTTTCTCTTTTTGTATTTCCTTCCACGCATTTTTCCTTTTCCAGCTCTTATTTTTTTGATGGATGATCTTTGCATTTCCTCTTTAAGTAAGTTTTTTAGAATTTTTTCTACTTCTTTTGTTTTGGTTAAAGATTCAAATTTTGATTCTATAATTATTGGTAAATCCAAATTGAAGATATGTCCTCTTTGTTTTACTATCTCTTTATTGGTTGTTGCTGATAATGCTGAACGAATAGATTTCCTTCTTTCTTTGATATTTATTTTTTTAGAATAATTTTTTTCTGCTTTTGGTGGGTGTGCTTTTCTTCCTGAAACTGTTCCTGGTGCAAAAGCACCTACCCAACCAAATCTTCTTCCTCTTCTCCATAAAATTTTTCTTGGAACTCTTGAAATTCCTAAACCATAAGAGCCCCTGTAATTTCTTCTTCTTTTTGAAAGTTTAGCTGATGCTCTTTTTCCTGCTTCTGGTTTTGCTCCATATTGTTGTCTTAAATTTGATAATATAGTCAGAACAGATCTTTTGATTAAATTAGGGTGATATGGTTCATCAAATTGAGTAGGTAAATCTATTATTTTGATTTTTTCTCCATTTAAATTTAATATATTTGCTTTCATTTGCTTATGTAATTAATTTCATATGTTAATTGTTTACGAGCTTTTATTGGTTCTGTTAATATGATTGTCCTTTTTTTAGGACCTGGGATAGAACCTTTTATTAATAAATAATCATTTTTTATTAAACCATAATGTGGAATGCCTGATTTTGGAAGTATAATTTTTTGATCAGAATCTATTTTCAGAATTAGTTTGTTGTATTCTGTTCTTGTGTTAAAACCCATGGAACCTGCTTGTGGTACTGTGTGAGAAACTTTTTTGGGAGTCCATGCACCTAGGTTACCTCCAGATCTTCTTTTCTTTTCTGATTTATGTGATTTTAATTTTAAATGAAATCTTTTTATTGGACCTTGGAAACCTTTACCTTTTGTTACTGCATGAACATCTACAAATTGATATTCTTTGAAGATATCTGAGATTTTAATTTCTTTTTCTAATAATGATTTAGCATATTCTAATTTTTTTTCTTTAGAACCTGAAATTGGAATTTCTAATATCTCTGGTTTTTTCTTCCCGATGGTTGTTAGTCTTGGTTGTGTATAAAAAGCAATTCTTAAATCATCAAATTGTTCTATTAATGGTTTAGGATCTTTTTTAGGAAATTTAATTTTTCTTTTTAATTCTTTATCAAGTTTCTTAGATATTATTTCAGAAATAAGTTTTAAGCCATCCGGGGTTTTTTTGTAAAAACGTAGAGAAAAAGGTTTTATTGGTGGACATTCAATGATTGTAACAGGACAGAAAATTTCTTGGTTATTAGTTAATGATTTTGGATTTTGATCAAGTAATGTTGTGTGTGTCATACCTGCTTTGTAACCAGGAAAAGCTATTATTTTTGTTTCTGTTAATTTGGAATTAGATTTTACTTTAGGATAGATCCTTCTAGCTCTAGATCTTGGCCAAAATTGCATACTTCCTTTTCTTGGTCTACGTGTTGTAGGCATGTTTTATTTGTCCTTTTGATCACCCGAGTTATTGAAAGGAAATTGAACATTGCTTCTTTGAGAAGCGCAACAAATTGCCGCTTAGAAATGGCGAATGTTTCTTATTAAATGGATTCCCTCCAAAACCCATTTTGTTTTTATGGATATACCCTTAAAGAGTAGGTTTTATTATTGAAAAATTGATTTATAAAGTTTTTGGTGTATTTTAAAGAAAAAGGAAACTTTAATAAAGTAATTAGTTTTGTTAGTAAATAATGGGTAAAATATTGTCTTTATCAGCAATGGAAAAATTATTAAAAAACAGTGGTGCTGAAAGGGTTAGTTCTTGTGCTAAAGAGGAATTAAGAGATGTATTGGAAGAGATTAGTAATGACTTAGGTAATAAATCTATAAAATTAGCACAACATTCTGGTAGAAAAACAATTAAGGGAGTTGATATTAAATTAGCAAAGAGGTGATAAAATGGAAAATAATAATTTAATAATTATATTTTTGGTTTTAGTTTTAGCTGTTGGTATTGTTTTTAGTTCTGTTGGAGATGCTAATGTGATTGGAGGATTTTGGTTATGGGATTTTTTATTTGGCCAACCTAAACCTATAGTTACTGAACCTGTATCGGGAATAGAACCTGTAATTGATACGGAATGTAATGGTGGTGATAGAAGGTGTCAAGGCACTTATTTCCCATCACGTTCTTGGGTTGAAACCTGTACAGCAGGTAAATGGTATACTACGGTTGTATGTTCTAATTACGGGAAGATTTGTCGAGAAACAGCCCCTGGAGTTGCTGGTTGTTATCCTATTGGTTAGATAGAAAAATTAATTTCTTTTTTTTCTTCTTTGCCATCTATGTTTAGAATTCTAATTAATGTTCCTTTTCTTTTTGCATGTAATCTTGCTTTTTCGAAGTCATTTTTAT
>CAYQQE010000001.1:9508-37958 GCA_964419915.1 Candidatus Woesearchaeota archaeon | reverse complement strand
GGATATGCTTACCCTATATATTGTTCTGCTTGTTGTTTCTTAGCTGTTAATTTTGGTAAAGGAATTTGTGGTGGTAAGTTAACCTCTTGGGATAAAGATAGGGCTTTTATATTGCATTTTGCTAATATGAAGTTTAATACTTGCATCATAAGCTTTTGGTCTAATTCCTTGTCTTTTTTCCATTTATCGAGAATTTCCTTATTATTTTTGGTGTTATCTAAAAACAAACAAAACCCATTAATAGTTATTTTACCAAATGTAGGTTCGTATATTGCATTATATGAAAAACTAAATCTTAGAACTCCTCCTTTTTTCCTATCAGGAACATCTTCCTCTACAATATCTGTTATTTTGGTATTGTTCTTTATATTGATTTGACCTTTTACTTCTTGTGGGTTTTTAATTCTTTCTACATATAATTTTTCAAAATTGAATCCTATGATTGGCATTTTTTATCTTAATAAAGGAGGTTATTTAAAGTTTGTGTTTTTAGGTTACATTTGATTTAGTGGTGTGATTCCTAAAAGATTTAAAGATGTGTTTAAAACTTGTTTTGTTGCTTTTACAATAGACACTCGTGTATTTTTAATATCTTTGTTTGGTTCTTTGATAACTGGACATGAATGATAGAATTCATTAAATAATTGGGCTAATTCATGGATGTAGTTTGCTAACAGATTTGGTTTTAGGTTGTTGGTTGATTTTTCGATTAATTCTGGGAATTGTTGAAGTTTTTTTATAATTTCTGTTTCTATTTGGGTGGTTATTTTATAAGTGAATTTTGGGGAGTGTTTTACTTTTTTGAGTATTGAATTTGCTCTTGCGTGTGTGTATTGGAGGTATGGGCCAGTGTCGCCTTCAAGAGAAATTGATTCTTTTGGATTAAAATAAATATCTTTAATAATATCTTGTTTTAACATGAAGTATCTTATTGCTGCTAGTGCTATTTGATGGGATGTTTTTTTAATTTTTATTTTTGATATCATATTTCTTTTTTGAATTTCTTTTTTTGCTAGATTTTGCATCTCTTGGATTATATTGTCAGCGTCTACAACTATTCCTTCTCTTGATTTCATTTTTCCTTCTGGTAAGAATATCATTCCATAACTCAGGTGATAAAAATTTGATTTTAATCCCAAAAGTTTGAGTATTTTAAACAAGACTTGAAAATGATAATCTTGTTCGTTACCTACAACATATATGGATTTATCTAAGTTGAATTGATAACTTTTTAATTGAGCTAGACACAGGTCTTGTGTTATATAAACTGTTGTCCCATTTGGTCTCAGAAGAACTTTTTCTCCTAAATCCTTTAAATTTATTATTATTGCATTATCTTTTCTTTTTTTGAAGATTCCCTTTTTAAGATATTTTAAAACTAATTGTTTACCTTTTTTGTATATTTGACTTTCATAATATGTTTTGTTGAAAGGTTTTACATTGAACTTTTTGTATGTTTCTTTAAAACCCTCTAAGGCCCAAGAATTCATTTTTTTTGATAATCTTACTGTTTCTTTGTCTTTTTGTTCCCAGTTTTTAAGTAAATCTTGAGCTTCTTGCTCTAAATTTGGATTTTTTTGAGAATTTTTAGAGAATAAAACATAAAAGTCTCCTACAAAGTGATCTGATTTTTTATTTGGTTTTTTGTTATTACCCCATTTTTGATATGCTAACATTGATTTTGAGATATGAACACCCCTATCATTGTTTAGATTTGTTCTTATTACTTTGTTATTTTGAAACTCTAAGATATTTGAAATTGAATCTCCTATCGATATATTCCTTAGATGACCTAAATGGAGTGGTTTATTTGTGTTTGGTGATGGATATTCCACCATAATGGTTTGTTTTTTTGATTTTGTTTTACCGTAGTTATCTTTTTCTTTTAATATTTTTTTTAGAATAATTTCTGCTGATTTGTTTTTGTTTATGAAGAAATTTATATATGGTCCTGTTGGTTGTATTTTTGTTATTATTTGTGTTGGTGTTAGTCTTTTTGAAAGTTCTAAAGCTATTTGTTGAGGTGGTTGTTTTTGTTGTTTAGATAGAGAGAAACATGGAAAGGCATAATCCCCTAGTTCTGGTGATGGCGGAATTTCTAAAATTATATTTTTAATATTTTGTTTTTTTAGAAGTTTGATAATTTGTTCTTTAAACATAGGAATTAGGAAGAGGTTTATGTTTTTAAATTATTTGATTTTTTCAAGAATATCTTCTTTCCCTTTCCAGTCAAGAGATTCTTTAAGAACTTCTTTGATTGTTGAGGCAGGAATGATCTTTATTTTTTTAAAATCTTCTTTTGTAAGTAAAACATCTTTTTCATTTGATTTTGGAATTATTACTCTTGGGATTCGTGCTTCTATTGCTGCTTCTACTTTTTGTGTTATGCCACCAACAGCTAGAACATCTCCTCTAACTGATAATGAACCTGTTAATGCTGTGTCTTGTCTTATTGGGATTTGTTTTAGGGCTGAAATAATTGAGGTTGCTACTGCTATTGATGCTGAGTCTCCTTCAACTCCTGATTCTGTTTGAAGGAATTGTGTGAAAATTGTATATTCTTTTATATCTTCTCCAAAGTACTTGAGAATAATAGCTGAGACATTTTTAACTGCTTCTTTTGCTATTTTACCGAGTTGGCCTGTTGCTATGAATTCTGTTTTTTGATTTCCTTTTGTAATTTCTGATTCTATTGGAAGAACAATTCCGGAGAATGAATCTTTTGAACCTATCACAGCTAAGCCATTGATATGACCTATCTTTGTTCCTATTACTGAAATTATTTGATATTCTTTTTTGTTTTCTATATATTTATCTGCTATTTGTTGTTCTAATGTTCTTGCAAATGATTTTGCTTTTTGAATATGTAATGGTGTAACTAAAGATAAATTTTCTTCTTTTGCTACATCCCCAGCAGCTCTTATCAAACCACCTAATTCTCTTAATCTTAACGTTATGGAATTTGATTTACCTGATCTTTTTCTTGCTTCTTGAATAATAAAATCAACTGCAGATCTTGTAAAATGTGGAATTTTTTTATCTTTTTTGATTTCTTGAGCAACAAAACGTGCTAATTTATCTATGTTTTCTTTGGTATCTGGCATTGTTTCATTCATGTAGACTTCATAACCATACCCACGAATTCTTGATCGTAAAGCTGGGTGCATTTGTTTTACTGTATCTAAAGTTCCTGCTGCTACTAAAATAAAATCGGCTGGTACTGGTTCTGATCTAACCATGGCCCCTGAAGAACGTTCTGATTGTCCTGTTATTGGATATTTTTTTTCTTGTAATACTGTTAATAATTCTTGTTGCATTTCTGGTTTTAATGTTGCTATTTCATCTACAAAGAGGACTCCTTTATTTGCTTTATGAATTGCTCCTGGAATCAAACGTTCGTGTGCTGGTGTTCCTAAGCCACCTGATTGTAATGGATCGTGTAGAACGTCTCCTAACAGGGCACCTGCATGTGCACCTGTACAATCAATGAATGGTGCTTGATCCTTATCTGAATTATCAATTAATAGTTTAGGGGTATTTTCTTGGATTTTTATTTTTCTATTTAAGTTCATAAAAATAATGAAAGTTGTGAGGAACAACATAGAACTTATCAAAGCTGCTGCTGCTAATATATCCCCATATTGTTTCCTTATCCACCAAGGTGTAATCATTGCTAGAATTACTAATATAAAAAAAAGTATATTTTGGTATTTAAGATAAGATGTTGTTTGAAGTCTGGATCTTGTGATTATATTTTTACCTAAACCTTTAGATATGGTTTTTATTTTTGGAGAATTTTCGTCTAGGGTGTTTGGTATGGACAAGATATCTGTTAATTTTTCTTTTGGTAATAATTCTGATAGGGCTTGACCGAGCATAGATTTTCCTGTACCTGATGCGCCTATCAACACAACATGCCGTTTTTGTTTTGCTGCTTTTTTAATTAAATTAACGGCTTGATCTTGACCTATAATCTGGTCTACTAAATTCTTTGATACTTTTATTTCTTTTGTAGTCTTGAAGTTCATTTTAGAGTTTAAAAAGATAAATCATGGTTTTATAAACTTAACTGAGAAATCAAACAATATCTTCTTCTGCAATAACTACAAAGTCGCCTACTGCAATTACGGATGAGAATGGAATCAGTGAATTCCCATCTTTATCCCTTTCTAAAGTCAGATTAGCTGTGTAAATTGTTGGATTTTTAAGAACTACTTGTATTAATTCACCAGTTCTTGTTTCAAAGACTAGATTACTTACTTCCCCAAATTTTTTACCTGTTTTACTTATAATGGTTTTACCACTAAATTGTCTAGCAAATAATTTTTCTTCTGTCATTAATGCTTTTAAAATCAATACTTGTTTATAAAGTTTTCGTGAAATGAGAGTTATTTTTTGATAATATATGTTTGGAAGATTGTTTTTGAGTTTGAATAAGGATTGTATTTTTGCTTTAAATTGATAAAAAGTTATGGTTTGTTAAGAGGGTATATTTCTCTAAGAAAAGGATTTAAAATAGGATAATAGATGTAAATAGGTTGAATTGGTTGTAATAGTTATATTATCAAATTTTATAATGTTTTAGTGGAGTAATATTAATAAAAGATATATCCAAAAATAAGTTTTAGGTCCTCTGACACCTTGATTTCTTTTGGAGTATAAGATAGATAAAAATGTTTTGATTAGTCCAGGGTGCATTTCTTGTGGAGTTTTAGTTAGGATAGTTTTATTTAAATTGTAATATATTTTGTTTTTAAGTTAATTTTATATTGGAAGTATATTTTAAGCTTTTTCATTATTGTTGTTATTTTTTAGTTTCTATAGGAAGTTGGGGTGCGTTATAGTAACAATAAATTTTTATTTAGAATGAAATTATTCTTGTTATTTTTCCAATGGAAATATAGGTGTAAGGGTTATTTTTTAAGATATAAAAGTTTATATATATGTTGAGTATCTGAAAAAGAATGCCAAATAAATTATCTGGGTTTTTTGAAAAGTATTTAAAGAAGGAACCATTATTTATTGATAAAAAAATTTTACAAGCCAGTTATACTCCTGAGACTATCCCACATAGAGAGAAACAAATAGAGCACGTTGCTAATATTTTGGCTCCTAGTTTAAAGTTAGAGAAGCCATCCAATCTATTTATTTATGGTAAAGCAGGGACTGGGAAAACATTAACTATAAAATCTATTATAAATAATGTAGATGAGATTGTAAAAGAGAAGGGTATAGATTTAAAGTTTTTTTATTTGAATTGTAAATTAAAAAGGGTGGCTGATACTGAATATAGATTAATAGCACAATTAGCCAGAATGTTTGGGAAAGAGGTACCCGCAACCGGTTTACCAACAGATGAGGTTTACAAAATATTTATTGAAGCTATCGATGATAAGAAGCAATTGTTAATATTAGTTTTAGATGAGATTGACCAATTAGTTAATAAGATGGGTGATGGGATATTATATAATCTAACAAGGTTGAATCCAGAATTACAAAATGCAGAAATATCTTTAATTGGAATATCAAATAATTTGTTTTTCATGAATAATATTGATGCGAGGGTGAAAAGTAGCTTAAGTGAAGAGGAATTAGTATTTCCACCTTACAATGCTTTACAATTGCAAGATATTTTAAGAAAGAGGTCTAAATTAAGTTTTAGGAAGAATGTTATAAAAAAGGGTGTTATTGAAAAATGTGCTGCTTATGCAGCTAGAGAACATGGTGATGCTAGAAGAGCTTTGGATTTGTTAAGGGTGGCCGGAGAATTAGCAGAGAGGAAAGGTGATAACAGTATAGGTATTGAACATATTGATGAGGCTGAGGAGAAAATTGAGAATGACATGGTTTTGGAAATAATTAATACACAACCAAAACAATTTCAATTGACTTTGTATTCTATAATTTCTGTTTGTGCTTTGAATAATAAAGGTATATCTACAGGAGATGTTTTTGGGGTTTATAGAGATAATTGTTTGAAAGTTGGTTTAAAACCATTAACACAGAGGAGAGTTAGTGATATAATCAATGAATTAGATATGATGGGAATTATTACTGGCAGGGTAATCAGTAAAGGGAGATATGGAAGAAGTAAAGAAATTACTTTAGCCTTACCTTCTGCTAATGTTCTAAAAGTTGAGGAGGTTTTGAAAGATACTCTAAGTTTATGATTGGGGATAATAGGAAGGAAATTGTATTAAAGTTTTTAGATAAAAATATTTTGATTAGTCCAGATTTATTAGATGAGAGTATGGATGATAATGTTTTAGAATTGATCGATAAGAAGATTATAACTAATAAATTTTTGTTATTAAATAGAGATGTTTTATTTTCTTTATCTAATTCTTCTTTGAATCTTAACTGGGAAGATTTTGAGAGCTCTAAAGTTTTTTCAGAGAAAGGGAAGAACAATAAACTATATGAAAATTTTATAGGTGTTTTGAATGGTTATAAGGTTCCTGAGATCAACAAAGAAGTTAGGTTAGAAGAAAGTAGCGTAAAAATTTTGAATTCTTATGCTGAAATGTCTAGTAAAATGGAAGTAAAAACTTTTGTTTCTTATTTTAGAAGAAGATATGATGTTTTGTCAGAGTTGTTAAGGAAAAGAATGGACAACTTAGTGTCTATTAGTAAAGTTAATGGTAAATGTAGAGGAGAAAAAGTTTCTTTGATTGGTGTTGTTTATGATAAGAGGAATAGTAAAAATGGAAATTGCATTTTGACTTTAGAGGATCCTAGTGGTAAAATCAATGTTATTGTCAATAAAAATAGAGAGGAAATCAACGGTTTTGTTGACGAGATTGTTTTAGATGAAGTAATTGGTGTAAGTGGTGTTATGGGTGATGGGATATTATTTGTTAATGAGGTATTTTTTCCAGGTATCCCTTTTATGGAATTAAAGAAATCTCCAAATGATGAATTCGCAGTTTTTATTTCTGATATCCATGTTGGGAGTAATATGTTTTTGGAGAAAAGTTTTTTAAAATTTTTGGGGTGGATTAGTGGAAAGTCTGGTAATTTTATCCAAAGAAGAATTGCTAAAAAAGTGAAATATTTATTCATTGTTGGTGATTTAATTGATGGAGTAGGTATTTACCCAGACCAGGATAAGGAACTTGTTCTTAAAAGTGTTGAAGAACAATATGAAAAATGTGCGGAGTTATTAAAGATGGTACCCGAACATATTAAAATAATTATTTGCCCTGGTAATCATGATGCTTCGAGGATAGCAGAACCACAACCTGTTATTTATGAAAAATATGCAAGGTCTTTATGGAACCTATCTAATGTTGTAATGGTTAGTAATCCAAGTTTAGTAAATATCTCATCTAGTATGGATTTTGATGGTTTTAATGTTTTGTTATACCATGGTTATTGTTTTGATTATTATGTTTCTGAGGTAAAAAAGATAAGAAATAATGGTGGTTATGATAGTGTTGATATGCTTATGAAATTATTATTGCAGAAAAGACATTTAGCTCCTGCACATGGTTCAACTTTATATGTTCCTTCTAAAATTGATCCATTGGTGATAGAGAGAGTTCCTGATTTTTTTGTTACTGGACATATTCATAAAGCAAAAATTAGTAATTATAATGGGGTAACCTTAATATGTGGTAGTTGTTGGCAAAATAGAACTAGTTTTCAAGAAAAAGTTGGGCACGATCCTGAACCTTCTCGAGTACCGATTGTTAATTTGCAAACTAGAGAAGTTAAGATGTTGAGATTTTAGGTATGGAAGATTATTTTTTGGCTTTGGATAATGTAATTAAAGGGGCTTATGAAATAGCTGGAAAAGCTAGGAAAAAAGGTTTAGATCCTGAGAATAAGGTGGATATTCCTTTAGCTACTGGTATTGGTAAAAGAGTTGAGGGCTTGGTAAGTGTTGAGGTTGGACAGGTTTTTGATTCAGGTATTGCTGAAAGAATCAAAGAATTAGAAACAGAATATGGTATTTTAGATTGGAGGATTGCTTTGAAAATTGCTGAAGAGACCTTAAAAGGAAAATTTTGTTCTTTTAAAAATGAGAAAGAAGCTATGGAAACAGCTATAAGGGTCGGTTTTGCATATTTAACTTTGGGTGTTGTTTCTGCTCCTTTAGAAGGTTTTATAGAATTAAAAATAAAAGATAGAGGGGATGGTAAGAAATATTTATCTGCATGGTATGCTGGTCCTATTAGGGGTGCTGGAGGAACTGCTGCTGCTTTTTCTGTTATTTTGGTAGATTATGTTAGAAAATTAAGGGGTTATGATGTTTATGATCCTACTGATTTAGAAATCAAAAGATATGTTACAGAGTTGAGGGATTATCATGAGAGGGTTACAAATTTACAATATATGCCAAATGAAAAAGAAGTTGAGTTTTTGATGGAAAGAATTCCTGTTGAGATTAATGGAGATCCTACAGAAAAAATAGAGGTTAGTAATTATAAGGATTTGAGTAGGGTAGAGACTAATAGACTCAGAGGTGGGGTTGCTTTAGTTATTGCAGAGGGTATTGCTCAAAAATCTGGTAAGTTATGGAAGAGATTGGCAGAGTGGGGTAAGGATTTTGGGTTAGAGTGGGGTTTTTTAAAGGATTTTTTGAAATTACAAAAAAAAATTAAAGCTGGCAAAGGTGAAGAAGAAAAACTTGAAGAGGGTATTAGTCCTGATTTTACTTTTATCTCTGATTTAGTTGCTGGTAGACCTGTACTGACTCATCCATTAGCTAAGGGAGGCTTTAGGTTGAGGTATGGAAGGAGTAGATTGAGTGGTTATTCTTCTAGAGGTATACATCCTCTTACAATGTTTGTTTTGAATAATTTTATTGCTATTGGAACCCAATTAAAAGTAGAAAGACCTGGTAAATCTACTGTTCTGAGTGTTTGCGATGATTTAGAAGGACCTTTGGTTAGATTGAAAAATGGAGATGTTTTATTCTTAGATGTAGTAAAGAATAAATTAACTGAAATAGAAGAAATATTATTTTTGGGGGATATGTTAGTTAATTATGGTGATTTTTCTGAAAATAATCATGTTTTAGTTCCAGTTGGTTATTGTGAAGAATGGTGGATTGAAGATGTTAAGAAAAAAGTTACAGAGGTGTTTGGTGGTTTAGATTTTGTAAAATTATCTTCGTTAGTGGGGTTAAGTGAAAAGGAACTAGAAATCTTGTTTGAAAATCCGATTAATAAGAAAATTTCTGCTGATATTGCTATAAGATTTAGTAAGAAATTAGACATCCCCTTACATCCAAGGTATACTTATCATTGGAAAGATATTAATAAAGAACAATTTTTAAGTTTACTAGAATGGTTTAGTAAAGGTATTATTGAAAAGGATAGACTAATCTTACCTTTAATTTTTAATATTAATAGTGATTTGAGAGAGATTGATGTGAAGAGGGTTTTAGAGTTGTTAGGAATCCCTCATGTAGTTATTAATAAAGAGTCTGTTGTGGTACAAAGCGATGATTGCAAGGCTCTTTTGTGTTCATTGGGGTATTATAGTAAGGATATTAGTGATTTTGAAAAAGTGAAAGAAAGTAAAAGTAAAGATGTTTTGGTTTTGGTGAATATTTTATCTGAAGTAAAATTAAGGGATAAGAGTGGTACTTTTATTGGTGCAAGAATGGGGAGACCTGAGAAAGCTAAGATGAGGAAACTAACAGGAAGTCCTCACGTTTTATTTCCAGTTGGTAAAGAAGGTGGGAGGTTAAGAAGTTTTCAAAGTGCTTTAGAAAAAGGGCAGATAATTGGAGATTTTCCAAATTATTTTTGTGAGAAATGTAATAGAGAAACTGTGTTTTTTGTTTGCGATTTTTGTGGTGGTAAAACAAGAAAATTGTATTTTTGTGAGGGATGTAAAAAATTTATCAGAACTGAGGAATGTGGTACACATGGAAAATGTAGTTCTTATAATAAGCGAAGTATAAATATTAAGGAGATTTTTAGTAATATTAAAAAAAATTTAGACTTAAGGTTTTCTCCTGATTTAATCAAAGGAGTTAGAGGAACATCTAATAAGAATCATATACCAGAACATTTAGGTAAAGGGATTTTGAGAGCTTTACATAATGTTTATGTGAATAAAGATGGAACAATAAGATATGACATGACTGAGATGGCACTTACACATTTTAAAGCTAAGGAAATAGGAAGTAGTATTAAAAAATTGAAAGAATTGGGGTATAAGAATGATGTTGATGGTAAGGAGTTAGTAAGTAATGATCAATTAATTGAGTTGAAGGTTCAAGATGTAATTTTACCTGCTTGTGAAGAAAGTTTGGAGGATGGTGCAGACAAAGTTTTTTTTAGAGTTAGTAAGTTTATTGATGATTTACTTGTTATGTTTTATGGAGAAAAAGCATATTACCATCTTGAGAATAAAGAAGATTTGGTTGGTCATTTGGTTATTAGTTTAGCACCACATACCTCTGCAGGTGTTGTTGGAAGAATAATTGGATTTAGTAAGACTCAAGGATTTTTAGCACATCCTTTGTATCATGCTGCACATAGGAGGGATTGTGATGGTGATGAAATTGGGTTAATGTTGTTGATGGATGGTTTGTTAAATTTTTCTAGACAATATTTGCCTGATAAAAGGGGTGGTAGAAGTATGGATGCACCTTTAGTTATTTCTTCTAAGATTATTCCTTCTGAGGTTGATGATATGGTTCATGGTATGGATGTTGTTTGGAAATATCCTTTGGAATTGTATGAGGCTGCTGAAACATATAAATATCCTTATGAAGTTAAGATAAGACAATTAAAAGATAGATTAGAAACAGAGAAGGAATATTATGATTTTGGTTTTACTCATAATGTTGAGGATTTGAATAAGGGTGTTAGATGTAGTGCTTATAAATTATTACCAACAATGGAGGAGAAAGTTAAGGGACAGATGGAGATTGCAGAGAAAATAAGAGCGGTTAATGAAATGGATGTTGCTAGATTGGTGATAGAGAAACATTTTATTAGAGATATTAGAGGTAATTTAAGGAAATTTAGTATGCAGCAGTTTAGATGTGTTAAATGTAATGAAAAATTTAGAAGGCCTCCTTTGAGTGGAATTTGTGGTTGTGGCGGAAATATCATATTTACTATTTTTGAAGGAGGTATTACTAAATATTTAGAACCTGCTATTAGTTTGGCTGAGAGGTATGCTTTACCTCCTTATCTAAAACAAAGTTTAGAGTTAGTTAAAATGAAGGTTGAAAGTATATTTGGAAAAGATCCTGAGAAACAGGAAGGATTGGGAAAATGGTTTTAAAGTAGTAAGTAAAGTATTGTTGGTAGAATCAAACATCCCATCAGGTGATTTTTATTTGTATTTAATAATGGTGGTAGAATTCCAATGGATGTTGAGGTTGTTAAAATTAATAAACCTAGGAATCCTGAGAAGATGAAAACAATGGTTGTTACTAAAATAATAATGGAGATGCATAAAAGTTGATAATTTAATTTTGTTATCTGTTTTGAGAATGTTTTTGCTGTGATTAGTGCTATTAAGGAAGCTAAAATAGCTGTTATTACTATTGCTATAGAGATTGTTATTAAATTGGATAAAGTTAATTCTGGAATAATTTTTGAGGCTGCTACAATTGCACCATTACGGGCTTTTTGAATAACATAGTATGCTGCTATTGAAATGACCATAACAACTGTGTTAATTGAACCTATTAAAACTAGGAAAGATTCTTTTGACCATTTTTTAGATAAAGAAGATGCTATTACAGCTGCTTGCGATGCCCCTATTCCTGGTAGTAATCCTGTTATTGTAGATGCTAAGGTACCTAGAGAAATTGATTTTGCTATCTGTTTTTTAGTTAGATTTATAGGGGTGTTTTTTTGTTTTGGTATTGTTGTTTTATTTTGAATACTTATAACTAGTGTTGAGATACCAAATAATCCTGAAAGCATTGGAAGAAGTGGTTGAGATAGAGTTAGTTTGAAAACGGCTAAACCTAAGGAACCAGATAATAAAAAGATGAAAAGTGCTGGAAATTTTGATTTGTCTTTTATTATTAGGAAAAATGAGCAAACTATTAAGATATATGGGATTGAATTCTTTATTAAGTCATAGAACCTTAGAATGAAAATGAAGAAAGGGAAAAGCAATAATGTTGTTATTAAACCTAAGAAACTTCCTAGAGTTGTTAATTTAATTGCTTCATAGCCACGACCTTCTAATAAAAGTTTATGTCCCGGTAAAACTGATAAGATTTGGTCTGAGTCTGGGGCTCCTAAGAAAATTGAAGGTATTGCGTCTAAGAATGTATGAGTTATTGCCATTGAAGTAATAAAAATAACCAGACTTAGTGGTGTTGTTATTTTTAGTAATGTTGGTGAAATAGAGATAAGAAGAATTGCTACTAGGTTTGTGTGGATCCCTGGGATTAAGCCTGTAATGGTTCCTGCAATGGTCCCCATAATTATTGGTAAAATCATTTTTTGATTAGAGAAACCTGTATTTGGGTTTGGTTTTTATAGGATGTTGTTTTTCCATGAATTTCAATCAATTGGGTTTTTTGTAGTGTGAGGTTTGATTTTTTGAAAATGATTGCTTGTATAGAATCTGTTGAGTCTTTTAGATTAAGAATATAGAGTCCTGTGGTTTCTTTTATTGATGTAATGGTTGCTATGGTTTTTATTTTTGTGTCTAATGGAAGATTTTTGATTTCTGAAATTGTTATAGTTTTTGTTGGTTGGATATAAGGTAAGGTAAGGATAATGAATAAACCTATGAAGGATATAGTTAGAGAAATTTTTATTAAAGACATTTTACTTAAATAAGAGAATGATTTTTAAATAAATTTAGATTGTATAAAATCGATATTTTAAATGAATCTTCCTTTTTTTTGTATAACTGTTCCATCAACAATTAGTTCTGCATTTTTCATATCTTTGACAATATCCCAGTGCAGAGCTGATTTGTTTGTTCCTTTGCATTCTTTGTAGGCCATTCCTAATGCTAGGTGTACTGTTCCTGATATTTTTTCATCGAATAGGAGGTTCTTTGTGAATTTGTTGATGTTTTTGTTTAAACCTATGCCTAGCTCACCTAAATAAGAAGAACCTTTGTCTGTATTTATCATCTCTTTAAGGAAATTTTGATTTTTAGATGCTGTAGATTTGGTTACTTTTCCATTTTTGAATTCTAAGTAAATGTCTGTAACTTCTTTTCCTGATGTTATTGCCGGATATGTAAATTTTATATAACCTTTTGTTGTCTTGTGTTGTGGGGCACAAAACATTTCTCCACCAGGCATATTTTCTTTTCCGTCATCTATGATCATAGGTCTATTTTTTATTGAGAAAGTTAAATCTGTATCTGATGATAGGATTCTTATTTGACTGGCTTTTTTGAAGTAAGAAGCCCATTTTTGGTATTTTTTAAATTCTCTTTTCCAATCTTGAATGATTGCATTGAATAGGAAATTTTGGTATTCTTGTAATGACATTTCTGCGTCTTGAGCTAGTGCTGATGATGGGTAATCTGTTGTAACTCTTTTTATTTTTTTGGAGTTTACAATATAATCTGAAATTGGATTTACTGTTTTGTTTCTTAATACTATCTTTAGCGGATTTATTGATGTTAGTTCTTTTGTGTTTTCTGGTGATGAAATTGAGATGTATGCATTACTTTGTTTTACTTCTTGAAATGTGATTTTTGGGAAATATTTAAGTTGTTTGTTTGAAGTATATTTATAGTAAGTATAACTCATTTGAGGCAGAGAGATTTTTGTTGTTGGGTAGGCTCCTAATTGAATAGCTTGTTTGTATAATTCTATGATCAATGGTTGTGCATTTGAGTCTGCTGATATAATTACTTTTTCATTTGGTTTTAGATTTACTGAATGTGAAAGTAGGATAGATGCAAATTTTTTAATTTTTGAATTTGACATGGTATTTGAAAGATTTGTTTTTATTTAAATTTAACTGTAGAAAATGAGAAATATTTAAATAGTTGTTAGATTTTTATTGAATAAGAGGTGGTTTTATGGCTAAGAAGAGTAATCAAAATTTGTTAATAGCTGCAGTTGTTTTAGTGGTTGCTGTTGCGATTTTTATGAACTCTGGAATTACAGGAGAGGTGACAAAATGTAATGCTGAAGCAAGAGTTTTTGTTAGTCCTTTAGAAGTTCCTGCAGGATATTATATAACAATAGGTGTTGAACCTGGTCCTGATGGTGCAAAGGCTTCTGCTAAGGTAATTAATAGTGATGATAGTGTTGTTGGTTTAACTGCTCCACGACATGCTACAAGAATTTATTGGGATAAACAGGAATGGACTTATAAAACTGGTGGTGATTGGAACACAGGAGTTTATAGAATAAGAGTTGATGATAAAAATGATTGCAGTGCTTATGGGTATTTTAAAATAGTGTAGATTTAAAAACCTATTTTTTTCTTTTATTTTAATGGAAATTTTTAAGGTTAAAAGCAGTTTAGGAAGTTTAGGAAAGGAATGTAGTGAGGAAGCTCCTGATTTGATATTGAATGAATTAGGAATGGAAGGGAAGGAGATTAAAATTAATAAGGATAATGTAGAAGAGACTAATAAAAATATTTATAATGTTGTTAAGAAAATTAAAAAAGGAATTTTAATTGGTGGTGATCATAGTATTACTTATCCTAGTTTTAAAGCTTTTAGTGAAATATATAAAGATGGGTGTTTGGTTATTTTTGATGCCCATGTTGATTGTGCTAATAATTTTAAACCAGCCACACATGAGGATTTTTTGAGGGTTATTTTAGAAGAGAAGTTAATAAAGGATGAAGATGTTTATTTGATTGGTGTTAGAAAAATTTATGATGTTGAGAAGACATTTTTGGAAAAAAGGAAAATTAATTTTGTTGATAATGTTAATGGAATAAAAAGTGAAAATATTTATTTGAGTTTAGATATAGATGTTATTAATACTAATGAAGCACCTGGTGTTATTTATAGAGTTAAAGGTGGTTTAAGTGAGGTTAAATTAAAGACAATGTTAAATAAAATAAAGGATAGAGTAAAAATGATGGATTTGGTTGAGGTTGTTCCTAAGAAAGATAAAGATAATAAAACAGTTAAATTAGCAGCTAGATTGGTAGGTGAAATGTTATGAGAGCTTTTATTATGATTGATTTACCAAAAGATATTAAGGATTATCTGTTTAATTTAAGAGAGAAAATTGGGGATGATGCTAAGATCAGGTGGGTTGGAAAAAAATTAATACATCAGACAGTTAAGTTTTTAGGTGACGTTGATAATGAGAAGCTTGAGATGGTTAAAGAAAAATTAAATGAGGTTAAATTTGAAAGTTTTGAGGTTAGTTTGAGTGAGGTTGGTTATTTTCCAACTCAGAAAGATATAAGAGTCTTATGGGTTGGTTTGGAACCCGTGAATAAAATTATTGAATTGCAACATGATATTGATATGAAATTAAGTGATTTGTTTAAGAGAGACAATAGATTTGAAGCACATATAACTATTGGGAGAGTAAAGAATGTTAAGAATAAAGAGAGATTTTTGAAGAGTTTAGAAAGTTTGGAGATTAATAAGTTTAAGTTTAGAGTTGATAATTTTAAATTAGTGAAAAGTGTTTTGAGTAAAGATGGACCAAGGTATTTTGTAATTGAAGAGTATAATGGAGTATAGAAATATTTATTAATCTGGAACTATCTGTTTTATTTTTTAATGGCAAAATTAAGTGTTAATGATTCTATTGAAGCTTTTGTTGATTGTGTATATGATGCTGTTTGTTATGTGAAGGATTCTTATCTTGATGCTAATTACCTTAGTAAATCTACAACATTAATAAATCCATCGATTGGATATGCTGATCCATTATACTGTCCACCTCTAAGTCCTGCTGTTGATTTTTTTGATTGTGGGGGAGAACATGAGTATGTTGAACCCGAGTTAGCACAATTATTCAGGAATGTGGTTTTGGATGAATGTATTAGATTTAGAAAGGGAGACAGTTTAGAGGATAGAACTACTTTTAGGGATTCTCTTTGGGAAAGATTAGGTTGTTATTGTTTCATAAGAACTTTGTTAAAAGATTCTAATCGGAGTAAGGAGAGTCAATTACTTCTAGAATTTTTTTAGCTTTTTTTGGACCTATTTTTGGGATTTTTTGTAGTTTTTCTTCTTTTGTGTTTATTATTTTTTTAACTGTCTTGAAATTTTTTAGTAATGATTTTGCTATGGTTGGACCTATAGAAGGTAATGATTCAATAATATATTCTTGTTGCTCTTTTAGAGTTAATGGTTTTCTTTTTTTTATTAGAGAAACATGCTTTTTTGGTTTTTCTAAACGTTTTAAGATGGTTAACAATAAGGATGTTGTGTCTTTATGGTTTTTTGTGTAAAGAATTGGTATTTGAAAATCTAATGCAATAGAAGCAAACATTCCACGAATTGCGTTAGGATGAAAGTTTCTTAGTTCATAGATATTTTCTGAACCTTCTATAATCAGTAGAGGTATGGTGAAATTTTCTTTTAAGAAAATTAATTGATGGATGATTCTTTTATCTATAATTGAGTTTAGGAAATCGTTTTGTGTTTTACGTTCTGCGCCTATATTGATTAGGTTTTTTTCTTGGTCTTGTCCTTGAATTATAAAATCTGTTGAGATTGTTTCTATTTTGAAATTTTCTTTTCTTCTTTGTAGTTCTCTTATGATCTCTCTTTCTTTTTGATCTATTATGAGTGTTGGCATTTTAAAGTTTAGTTTGTTTCTCTTTTTCTTGCATCCCGTGTAAGATCCTCTTCATCTGTTTCTCTTTATGATATGAAGACCAATAGAATGCTTCGTCTTTTGTATCTTTTGTGATTAAGTAGGTAATCTTTCCTATTTTAATTCTTGCTACTCTGCCTTTTCTTTGTATAGAACGAATCTCTGATGGTATTGGTTCATAGAATATTGCTAGGTTTGCTGAACCTAAATGAATCCCTTCTTCACCTATTGATGTGCAGACTAAGATGTTGTAGATATTGTTTTCAAAATCATTTATAATTTGTGATTGTTGTTTTTGTGTTAGTCCTTCTTTTTGACCTACTAGTTTTGTTGGTTTCGCATTTTTTATTTCTTTTAGAAAAGAAACTAATTCATTAACAGTGAATCTGTAATTTGCGAAGATTATTATTTTTGAATTTGGATTTTTTTGGAGTTCTTCTTGAATAATTTCTTTTAATTTTTGTTGTTTTGGATGGATAAAATTGTTTTTATGTAAATGTGATATCATCTGAGAGGCTTTTTGAATTTTTGATTCTGTTAAAATTATTTTGGCTGCTTTTGATGGATCTGTTTTTAATTTTTGGAGGTACATGTTTAATGGATTAATACCTTGGGTTTCTAACAAAGTCATAGCATGTTCTAGTTTTATTGCTTGGGCTATCAGAGATAAACCATAAAAAGAAGATTTATTCCCTTGTTGAAGTTCGTATTGTAAGTATTTTTGGAATTGTAGAAGGTCTTTTTTGTTAATTAGTTTAGTTGGTTTTGTTAATCCAATAGATTTTAAGTTCTTTAATTTTTGTTTGTAGACAGTTTGTAGAAGTGTTTTTATTTGTTTGATTTCTTCTGGTAGAGAAACATAGATATGTTCTTTGTCTTTTTGTTGGATATATGGCATTACGTCTGAATCTTCTTCTGTTCTTATTTCTGTTGCTGTTAAGTTTAGATTTTGTTTTATTTCGTTTATTCTTTTTAATGTTGAACCTGGTGATGCTGTTAATGCTAGAATTCTTTGATTTTTAGATTGTTGTTGATAAAATTGAGATACTTTTGTGTTTGCGAAGTTTTGTCTTGATCTATGGCACTCATCTATTACAAGTAATGAGGCATCTTGTAAAGAGATCCTGTTATTTTCAAGATCGAATTGAATTGTTTGTGGGGTTGCTATTATAATTATTGATTCATTGAATATTTCTTTTCTTATTTCTGGTTTTATTTGACCTGTTAATAAAGAAATTTTTTCTGCTGGAATATTTGTTGAATCTATAAATTCCTGTTGTATTTGTGAAGATAATGGTTTGGTTGGTGTTAAGACTATTATTTTTGAATTTGGGAATTTATTTAACCTTTCAATTGCTAATAAAATAGCTATTTTTGTTTTTCCTAGTCCAGTTGGTATAACAACCAGTGTATTGTTTCTGGTAGTTGTTTCTAAAATATTCTTTTGATATTCTCTTGGTTGGAAATTCTTAATTTGAAACATTTTAGGGTTTATGATAGGAAAGTTTAAATATCTTTAGCTAGGGTGTGGAATGATGTTATTCGTTTTGGGTATCTTGGATATTTTAAGTGCTTTGATCTTATTTTTATTAAAATTTGGTTTATTAGGTAAATTAGGGTTGGTTGTGGGTATTTATTTGATTGTTAAAGGATTTTTCTTTTTATTTAGTGGAGATTGGTTAAGTTTATTTGATATTTTTACCGGGTTATTTATTTTTTATTTTTTGATAAGTGGGAATTTTTTAGTTATCGGATATGTATTTATGGTTTGGTTATTGCAGAAGGGAATTTTTAGTTTGCTTGGTTAAACTTTACCACCAAGTTCTACTTTGTAAAAATATAATAGTGTAATTAATAAAGCAAGTATTCCAGAAAGGATAATTGTTTCTAGAATTCCTATGATGTTTATCAGAAACACTGAAAGTAAAATAAACATAAGACATAATACATAGTATGTTTTTGAACCGATAAAAACTTTTCCTCCTTCTAATTGTGGGAAAGGAAGCATATAGAAGACTGCTAGGAGTGAATTAATGAAAATTACATTTTGGAAGGAAAAAGAGGTTATATAACTCAGAATTTTGAATATGAAGACTATAATTAAAGAAGCTAATGGACCCATAATAGAGATTTTTCCTTCTTCCCAATGTGGTAGATGAGCCCATTTTCTTCCTGCTCTTTTTATTTTTGAATATGTGATAGAGGATTCTGAAGTTATTGGGAAGAATAATCTACCTAGAGAAAATATTGTTATTAATAAAGGTAAGATAATACCTATTGGAATCTTGAATGGGAATTTACTTTTTGTTCTTAAATAATATCTTTGTATATTCCAGATCCTGTATTCTGAAACAGCACCGTATTTTTCTGCCCAATATTTTTTGATTATTTCTTTAAAGAGTAATGAGAAAGTTATGATTATTAGGATTTTTATGAAATTTAAAAGCCAAAATGGTAAGTAAAAACTGGACGATTTGTCATTAAAAGCAAAAACAAAAGTTAGAATTAGGATTGATATGATTAGGTGTTTATTTTCTATTTTTGTGAATTGTGGCATTTTATTAGGTTTAAAATCTCTTTTTTATGTCCTGCTCCTACTATTGCAACTACTGATTTGTTATTAAGCATTAGATTATATAAATTTTTTGCCATTATTTGGTTTCTTTCTTTGATTAATACTTGGTAAATATAAGGATAATCTTTTTTTAATTTTTTAATTAGTTTGTTGATCAGAGATTGTGAAGGAACTTTTGTTAGATCAAATTCTATTCTTTGTTTTTTTATGAATATATCTCTTAGAATATCTTTAACAAATCTTAATTTTTCTTTTAATGGGGTTTTTGTTAGTTTTTTTAAAGTTATGTCTACTGGTTGGTCAATTAGAGCTATCTTTGCGTTGATCTTCTTTGCTATTTGGATTGCTATTTTCATGTCTGAGCCAGGTTCTGTTTGGACTATTTTTCCTAGTTTTTTTTGGATGTAAGAACCAAGAGCATTTAAGAGAAATATTTTTAATCCTAGGTGTTTTATATCTTTTAAGTTTAGTTTTTTGTTTTGGATTAAGGAGAGAAAACGCTTTTTATCTAGTTCAATTGCTATTATGTCTGGTTTTGTTTTTAAGAGGGTTTGCTTGACTTTGTTAATGGACTGTTTTGAGATATGTGAAGTTCCGATTATGATTAGGTTTTTGTATTGCATTTGTAGCAATATTAAGGTGGAGTGTTAATAAATGTTTTGAATTATACAAAAATTTATATATATGTTAATATTTCTTGAAAGCATGTTGAAATTAAGAAAGATAAATGATTTATATGATATGCCTGTTTATACTGATTCTGGGGATTATTTTGGGAATGTAGATGAGGGCATTATAGTTTCTAATAAGGTATATGGTTGGAGAGTAAAGGCAACTAGGGATAGTTTTTTGAGTAAGGTTTTGGGTAATGCTAAAGGTGTTGTTATTCCACATCAATTGGTTAAGTCAATCGGAGATGTTATGATTATTAGTAAAGCAGCAATTCCAAACCCTGAGAGAGATGTAGAAGTAGAAGATTGAGAATTCTGATTAAATAAATAATAAAGTTTTTATATTAGTAATATTTATATAAAAAGAAACGAGGAATAAAAGAGGTTATTAAATGGCGTCAGTATTAGCTAATACAATAGAGTTTTTTCATAAATTTGGTATGTTTGATATAGTTCTTCCTTTTTTGTTGGTTTTTACCATAGTTTTTGCTATATTAGAAAAAACTAGGGTTTTAGGAGAGGAAAAAGGAGAACCAAGAAGGAATTTGAATTCCATGGTTGCTTTTGTTATTGGTCTGATTTTTATAAGTATTATAAGGTTAGTGGAAGTAATAAACCAGGCATTACCTGAAGTTGCTTTGGTTTTGATAATAGCTGTTAGTTTATTAATGTTGGTTGGTTTGTTTTGGGGGACTAGCGAGGTAAAGTTAGAGGTAGGATGGCAAAAAGGTTTGGTTTTCATAATTGCTTTTTTTGTGGTTTTAGGTATATTTTTTAATGCTATTGGTTGGTTAGATAAAATTGTAGATTATGCAGAGATGAATTGGAATGAGACCGTAATACCAACTTTGATATTCTTTGTTATAATCATCGGTGCTATATTTTATGTAGTTGGAGGTAATAAAAAGGAGGGTAAAAAATGATTTTTCAATTTGTAAATATTGGATCTGGAACTTATTTTGGTGAAATTTTGAATTGGTTTGAAAGGATGGGAGGTTATGAAGTAGTATTACCTTTTTTGTTAATTTTTACAGTGATATTTGCTTTATTGCAGAAGATTAAGATTTTAGGTACTGATAAAGGCGGCGAACCTAGAAAAAATTTGAATATTACCTTAGCATTTATATTATCATTAATATTTATAACACAAACTGATTTAGTTTTGTATTTATATTCATTTTTACCTAAAGTTTCATTGGCTATCTTAGCTGGTTTAATGTTTTTGATGTTAATTGGTTTGTTTTCAAAAGACAGTGATGTTTTAGGTTTTACACATATAATTGCAGTATTTATTTCAATTATCGCTTTGATATGGGCATTGATACCTGAAAATTTATTGATAGGATGGCCTGTGTGGTTGTGGTTAAGCGATACAGATAAGGCTGTTATTGTAACAATAGCTCTATTTGTTTTAGTGATATGGTTTGTTGTTAGAGAACCAGAAAAAGAAGGAAAAGGTTGGATGGACGGGTTAAAGAATTTTGAAAAATTTTTAACGGGGAAATAAATTAAATAAAAATGGCAATTCCTGTAATAAGTATTGAGGTTTTGAAATATTTTAGACCTATCATAAGTTTTATTTTTATTTTTGTTGTTATCTTTGCTATTTTGGAGAAAAGCAAAGCTTTAGGGAAAGATAAACAGAATTTGAATAGTTTGATTGCTTTGGTTATTGCTTTTATTGTTTTATTGACTCCTGGTTTAGTAAAGTTAATAGAATTTATGGTAGGACCCTTTGTGGTTTTATTCTTTTTTATTCTTTTTATGGTTGTGATATTCTTGTTTATGGGGGTTTCAGCAGAGGATGTTGGGAAGTTTTTTAATACATCTGCTATGTTTTCTACTTTATTAGTTATTAGTATTATAATTTTGATATTTGCTTTTTCTAATGCTTATGGCGATGTTATACAAGGAATAACTGCTGGTGAACCTGGTGCTGGTGGTCTAGGGGTAACGGCTGGTAAGATATTATTTAATCCGAAGATTTTAGGAGCAGCTTTTTTATTGTTGGTTGCTAGTCAGGCTATGAGATTGTTAGCTAGTTCTAAGTAGGTTATTTAAGTTTTTTAATAGAAGGAAGTAATTCTTTGAATAATTTTTCTAAGGCCTTCATCTCAGCATTTACTTCAGAAATTGATTCTTGATATTGGTCAATTTTATTTAAGATTGTTTGTTTTAGATTTTCTATTTCCATCTGTGTTTTTTTGGAATCTTTTTGTAAGTTTGTTATTTGGGATTCTATATTTAATTTCCATGTTGATATGTTTCCGATGTTTTTTAGAAATTCTTTCCATTTTTCTGAGATGATTGATTCTGTTATGATTTCTATTTGTTCTTGAAGATCACGATTGGATGTTTCATAATCTGGAATAAAAACTGGTTGTGAAAATTGTGGTTGAGTAACTAGTTCTGTTGGAATTGGTTCTGGTGTTGGTATTTCTGGTAGTGGTTCTTGTGTTCTTTTAGATAAAGTGCTTTCTTGATAACCAGATGTCATTTCTGATTGTTGTAGAGCTTCATTAATTTGAGATGGAGGATAACCTTCTCTTTGTAGGTATTGGATTATTTGGTTATTGTTTAAACCTTGTTTTTTCATGTTTGAAACAATTTGTATTGGTGTATCAATCATTTTTTATTTTTAAGGATTTCATCTAATTCTTTTTTTGTTATAAACTCTTTTAGATTTAATAAATCTATGTATTTCTCAAGAGTTTTAATCTGTTCTTTTTTTGCAAAAAGTTTTAGCTCTTTTGTTATTTGATTTAGGAATTTTTTAATTGAAGTAATTTCTGTTTTTATTTTCTCAAATTCCATATTTGTTTTTTTTAATTCGAAAATATATTTTTTATTTTGATTTAGTGAATTTTGGTTTATATTTTCTACTCTTTCTCTTAATAAGGTGTTCTTTGCTTCTAGCGATCTTATTCTTGAGTCTATATCTTGGATTATTTGTGATAATTCTTGTTGTGGCATTTTAACGAAAGTTATTTTAATATGCTTATTAATTAATATATCTAAGGTATTTTATAATAAATTTATGTGAGTATAAAAAAGTGGTAATGGAAAAAAAGGCAGGAAGTTACGAAATTGTAAAAGAGGGTAATGAAACAGTTATGAAAATAAATTGTTTTGGAGCTAATTTTAGTGCTTCTCTTGAGGAAGATAGCAGATGCATGGCAAATGTTATCTCTAATTTGATAAGAAGACCTGTTAATAGGGTTGTTTTAATACATAGAAGAAATTATTCTTATGATTATGAGCAGACACAGATGTTGGTGGAAATTAGTGGTTTGTACAATCAGATTGTTAAACAAAGAGATATTTCTGTCATGGCTGCTATGTATGGAGATTTAAGATTTGTTTTGGGTTTGTTGTTAAGTGATCCTATTGGTGCATATGTTGAATTAAGGAGATTGTTGAGAGAGAGTCTTGATGAGGAATATAAGAAGGTTTTGATGAAGATTTTGTTTATGTTGGATAAAACTAAATTAATCAATAAAGTGAAGGGTAGATTAGACGGTTATGTTTTAGGAAATAGGGAGTTGTATAAGAAATTACTTAGACCAAGTGTAATGCCAAATTTTGTATTTACTAGATTAATGGCTAGACAACCATTAGACGGAGTAGAGTTAGATAGTTATGAAATTGAAAATATTAGGGTTAGTATTTTTGAAGTTCCTAATGATGTTAAATATTTGTATCATATAATGCCTAGGGAGTTTCTGATTTCTGAAGATAAATATGATTTATTAGATATGGCAAAGGTGATTCTATCTAGACATGAACCAAGAGCAGAAGAATTTATAGACCCTGAAAGGATGAGACAAACTTTTTTTAATATCAGTAAAGATTTGTTGATTGAATTAAGTGAAAGAGAGAAAATTGAAATGGATTTAAGTGAGATTGATGAATTAGCTGAGATGTTAGTTAGGTATACTGTTGGTTTTGGATTTATTGAGGTTTTGTTAAAAGATAAGAAAATACAAGACATTGTTATTAATGGGCCAATAGGAGAAACACCAGTGTTTGTTGTTCATGAAGATTATGGAGAATGTGTTACTAATATAATACCTTCTAGGGAGGATGGTGTTGGTTGGGCATCTAGATTGAGGATGTTAAGTGGAAGACCTTTAGATGAAGCAAATCCTGTTTTAGATACTGAGTTAATACTACCTGATGCTAGAGTAAGAGTTGCTGTTGTTGGAAGTCCTTTGAATCCATGGGGTTTGGGTTATTCTTTAAGGAGACATAGAGATATGCCATGGACTTTGCCTTTGTATATTAGAAATAAAATGTTGAACCCCTTAAGTGCTGGTTTGATTAGTTTTTTGATTGATGGTTCAAGGAGTCTTTTAATAGCAGGGACTAGGAGTTCAGGGAAAACAAGTTTGTTAGGTGCTTGTTTAGTTGAAATTATGAGGAAGTACAGGATAATTACAATAGAAGACACAATGGAATTGCCTACAGAAAAATTAAGGGGATTAGGATATAATATTCAACCAATGAAAGTTAGAGCTGCTATAACAAAAGCTACTTCTGAAATGGCTGCTGATGAAGGGATTAGAACAAGTTTGAGAATGGGTGATAGTAGTTTAATTGTCGGTGAAATAAGAAGTAAAGAAGCATTAGCATTGTATGAGGCTATGCGGATTGGTGCTTTAGCAAATGTTGTTGCTGGAACAATACATGGTGATAGTCCTTATGGTGTTTTTGATAGAGTTGTTAATGATTTGAAAGTTCCTAAGACAAGTTTTAAAGCAACTGATGTGATACTTGTTTGTAATCCTATAAAGAGTCCTGATGGTTTGCATACTTGGAAAAGATTACAGCAAGTAACTGAAGTTAGGAAGGGTTGGGAAGAGGATCCTTTAAGAGAGCAAGGTTTTGTTGATTTGATGAAATATAATCCTAAGAAAGATGAATTAGAGATTAGTGATGATTTAGTAAATGGAGATAGTGATGTTTTGAAGAATATAGCGGGAAGTGTTAAGGAATGGGTTGGTGATTGGAATGCTGTTTGGGAAAATATACTATTGAGAGCTAAGATTAAAGAAACTTTAGTTAGATATGCTGATAAAAGTAAAAATTTAGAATTATTAGAAGCAGGATTTGTTATTTTGAGTAACGATATGTTTCATAAGATAAGTGATGTAGTTTTAGAAGAGGTTGGTGGTTTGGATAATAAGATGATTTTTAGTAAATGGGAAAGGTGGTTGGGAGAAGAAGTGAAAAAAAGGTAAAATGGATAAGATAGATGAAATATTTGAAAGATATGATATAAATGAGTATGTTCCTTCTATAGAATATACAGAATTTAGGAAAAATATATGGAGAAATAGGAATTTTTATGAGAAAGCATGTAAATTTGCTGAATTTTTAAATATCGGTCCTGATAAAAAGAGTTTAGAAAAATTAAAAGAAAGTATTAGGGTTACGCATTTAGATGTTAAACCGGTTGGTGTTGTTAGTTTAGGTGTTTTAGTTTTATTGTTTTTTATTTTTTTAGGTTTGTTCAGTGGTTTTTTAACTGCTATATTTAATGCATCTACGGGAAGTTTTATTCAGAAAGTAAATTTTCTGATTGTTGCTTTGTGGTTAATAGTTGGAGTTGTTAGTTATGTGTATGTTAGTAATTATCCTAATTATTCAGCTAATAAATGGAGATTAAAAGCAGGGAATCAAATGGTTTTGTGTATTTTGTATATTATGATGTATATGAGGCATACTAGTAATTTAGAACATGCTGTAAGGTTTGCAGCTGAACATGTTGGTGAACCTTTGAATTTAGATTTGATGAAAGTTTTGTGGGATGTGGAAACTGGGAGGTATAGTAATGTTGCTGAATCTTTGGATAATTATTTGAGAGTATGGAAAGATGAGGAGAATTTTGTAGAGAGTTTTCATTTAATAGAAGGGAGTTTGTATGAAGTGGAAGAAGAAGGAAGATTAAAGATGTTAGACAGGGCTTTGGATGTTATGGTTAATGGAACTTATGAAAAGATGTTGCATTTTGCACATGATTTAAAAAATCCTATTACAATGTTACATATGTTGGGTGTTGTTTTACCTATCTTGGGTTTGGTTATATTTCCATTAATAGGAAGTTTTATGGGTGGTTTAATAAGATGGTATCATTTGGCTGTTTTGTATAATATTTTTTTACCAATTTTTGTTTTGTGGTTAGGTAATTCTATTTTAAGTAAAAGGCCAACTGGTTATGGTGAAAGAGAGTTGGAAGGGGGATTCAAAATCGATGTTGGAAATGCGCTTTTGATTGGTGGTTTTTTAGGGGTTTTAATATTGTTGATTGGGTTAAGCCCTATTATATTACATTATTTATATCCTGATAATTTATTTTTGAATGGTTTGTTAGATTATAAATGTAGGGGAGATGTTTGTACTGGACCATTAGGTTTGGTTCCTTTAATATTAAGTTTATTTTTGCCTTTGAGTTTAGCTTTTGGTTTAGGTAGTTATTATAAATTAAAAACCAAAGACATAATTAAAATAAGAGAAAATACAAAGAGATTGGAGAGGGAGTTTGCTAGTTCTTTATTTCAATTAGGTAATAGGATAGAAGATGGTTTGCCTGTAGAATTAGCTGTTGGTAAAGTTGCAGGTGATAAAGAAGGGACAGAAACTGGAAAATTTTTTAAAAATGTTGATACTAATTTGAGATTTGGTATGGGAATTGAAAGAGCAATATTTGATAAAGAAAGAGGAGCTATTCTTGGTTTTCCAAGTCCTTTAATAAGTAGTTCTATGAGAGTTATGATAGAAACTGCGAGGAAAGGTTATGGTGTTGTTAGTAGAGCTTTGATTAGTATTTCTGAGTATGCTAAGAGTATTAGGCAGGTTGAAGAAAGATTGAAGGATTTGTTGTCGGATGTTGTAACATCTATGAAAGGTCAGATTGGTTTTTTGACACCAGTTATAGCTGGAATTGTTGTGGCTATTGCTTCTTTGATAAGTTCTGTTATTGGTAGGTTAAGTGAGTTGGGTACAGAGGGGTTTGAAGGTGAGATTCCTGTTATTGGAACTAGTTTGGAAGGCTTACCTTTTGATGTACAGAATGTTATTCCTCCTTATTTTTTCCAATTAGTTGTTGGTTTATATGTTGTTCAAGTTATAATCATATTGACTGTTTTGAGTGAAAAAATTGAAAGTGGTGATGATAGGTTAAGTGTTGAATATGGTTTAGGTAAAAATTTATTTAGGAGTACTATGTTGTATTGCTTAGTTAGTTTAATAGGTGTTTTAGTATTTAAGGGATTTGCCAGTATGATATTGAGAGGTGGATAATGAAAGGACAGTTTAATAGTTTGATTTTTATTTTGTTGGGTTTGGTATTGTTATTAGGAATGTTGGGTGTGTGGAAGGCTGTTAGTAATATTAGTAGTGAAGGTTATGAGAAAGGTTTTTTTAGATGGGGTGTTGGTGAGAGGTTGAATGATTCAAAACCAAGGGAGATAGTTGATGTTCCTTTAGGGAATTTGAAAGTTGTTGGAAAACCAAGTATTTCTATTGAAACTATTGATAAAGTCTTAAAAAATGCTGGGTCTCCTGCTGTTGGTAAAGGAAATGTTTTTTTTAATGATGGTGTTAGGTATGGAATTGATCCTGCTTTTGCTTTGGCTTTTTTTGCTAAGGAATCTACTTATGGGAAGTTTGGTGTTGCTAAGCATACAAGAAGTATTGGTAATTTAGAATATGTTGCTGAGAAATGTGTTTCTAAATACAATAATAGATGGTGTGTTTATAGATCTTGGGATGATGGTATTGTTGCGTGGTATGGGTTAATTTCTGGACCTGCTTATGTTGGTTCTGGTTTGGATAGTGTTGAGAAAATTATTCCTAAGTATTGCCCTGCTTCGGAATGTGATGTTAATCAATATATTAGAGATATTAGGACTTTTGTTGAGAATTATAGGAAGATTGAAAAAGAAAACTAATTTAAATATTAAAGAGTTTTTAGAATATAAAATGATAAAAAGAGGAAAATTAACAGTTGAAGTTTTGGTTAAATTGATTTTGGTTTTAATTAGCTTTTTGATAATTGTTAGTGTGGTTTTGATGTTTGTTGAAAGGGGGAAAGTTGGTTGGAGTGATATGTTATGTGCTTTTAGTGTTAGGGTTGCTAGCAAAACTCATCTTGGTTTTAATTTTTTTCCTTTAGCTTGTATGCCACAGAAAGTTGGTGTTAAAGGAAGTAGTTTTGAGGTACAGACTAAAATAGCTTCGTTGATGCGTAAATGTTGGTGGATGTTTGGAGAAAGTAAAATAAATGATATTAAGAGTAATTTGGGTGGTGATGACATTTATACTTGTTATATTATTGATCCATTGGAGATTGAAAAAAGTATTGAAATTGATCCAGATTTTATTAATTTTTTGAAAGATAGTGATGGTATTGAAAAAGGTAAAGAAGGAGAAACCACTTTTAATTATATACAAAAAGGCGATAGTATTTTTGGGATTTGTATTGATGACAAATTA
>CAYQQE010000001.1:7486-9408 GCA_964419915.1 Candidatus Woesearchaeota archaeon | reverse complement strand
TAATTATATACAAAAAGGCGATAGTATTTTTGGGATTTGTATTGATGACAAATTAGAAAGATTTGAAGGTAAAAAAGTTTATTATATTAAATTTAGGGATGATGTAAATCAGTTGTTTGGGGGTAATCAAGATCAGATAATGATTTCAGATAGAGCTGATTTTACAAGTGGGATAATACAAAACCATTGGTGTAGGAGTTTAATATGAAAAAAGGAGATTTAGCTTGGGAATATATTGCTGTGATTATTTTGTTAGGATTATTATTAGTATTATTGATAATCTATAGTGGGCAGATAAAAGAATATATGTTAAAGTTAATTGATAAGTTGTTTAATTTATTTGGTGGTTAAATGGAAAAAAGTATGGAAATTGTTGTTGGATTGGTAATTGTTTTAGCAGTTGTTTTTGTGGTTGCTATTATATTCTATCCGCAAATAAGTCCTTTGTATGATGATGTAAAGAAGATTGCTCAAGAGGTTTTGAATTTAAAACCTACTGAAGAGGAAATTGAGAAAGATCTAAGGGTTAAACAGGTTTTTAATAAAGTTGTTGAGAGTATAAAGAAATGTGTGGAGAGTAATAAGGAAGATTGTGGTTGTGATTTGGGGGAAAGTGAATTCTCTGATGAGTATACTTTGAAATTTAGTAATGAAGAAGATGGTTTGTTGATTGAGGTTTATAAAGTAGAAGGAGAAGGTGCTGGTATGTTAATTAAAAAAGAGAAAATAGCTGTTAAGAATAAATTTGCATGGGCACGTCATATTTATAAGAATGCAATTGAATGTACTAAAAGAATTGGTTTTTATTCATTTTTTGATTCTAGAGAAGATTTGGTGATAAGACAAGAAACAGGGCAGGAAGGGTATTACACTTTTATATCTTATAAATTGAATGATCCTTCTTTTCCAGAAGTTTATAAATCTATTGATGGCGATATTTGTTTTATGACTAGTGGCATGAGTTTTCTACGTAGTGGAATTCCTAGAACTTGGTTTGGTTTTGCTGATTATAACAAATTTAAAGAAGATTTTAATAAAAAAGATAGATGTGTATAGAAAAACTTATATATGGGATTTATATTAATAAAGAATAATAAACAAAGAGGTGTTATGATAATGAAAAAAGGTCAAGGTCTTTCTTTAGATATGGTAGTTATAGCTGTAATTGTTTTGGTTGTTTTGTTCGTGATTATTGCATTTTTTTCAGGAGGTTTTACTGCTATTGCTGAGAAAATAGGAAATTTATTTAGAGGGGGGATAGATGATAGGGCAGTTTCTATACAGTTGTGTAATAGTTATTGTTTGACTGTTAAAGGATATGATTCTGTAGATAATATACAACAGATAAGAGAATCTAGATATTGTACAGCAAAATTTAAAATTGACAAAGATAATAATGGTGTTTTGTCAGATTCTGAGAAAGAAAATCCTATTGGTTGCACTGATTTAGGCGCTAAATGTATTGGTGAGAACAATATAGGAATAACTTGTTAATTTTTTCTTTTTTTAAAATGAACAAAAAAGGAACTGAAGGAAGCATATGGACAATAATTGTTGCTATAATAGCTTTGGTTGTTTTGGTTATTGTGATATGGGTTTTTAGAGATCAAATAATGAGAGGTTATGAAAGTTTTCTGAATATTTTAAATGGGGTTCATAGCTCAATAGAAGAACTTAATATTTCTAAAATTGTTAAATAAAAAGGTTTATATAATTTTAAGGAAATAGTTAAGTTATGAGAAAAAGAGGTGCTGAGGAAAGTTTGAGTTTTTTAATGGGTGTTGTTGTTGCTATAATAATTGCTATTCCTATGTTTATTCTGATTTGGAATTATGTTGAAGCACAGAATATGAGTGAAAAAAATTTTGAGGAGTTAGTTAAAGTGGTTAAAGAAATGAAAGTTGGTGAGGAAAGAGATTTTG
>CAYQQE010000001.1:0-7386 GCA_964419915.1 Candidatus Woesearchaeota archaeon | reverse complement strand
TTACATATAGAAAAAAAAGAGGTTGGTGGAGAGGTTGTTGTTGGTATTTGTTTAGAGAAACCTTGTATAAAATGAAAAAGGGTCAGGCTGAAGCTCAACAGTTGATGTTGATTACTGAATTTATTTTGGGTATTGTTGTGGTTATGACGTTGATGTATTCTGCTTATCAATTTTCTAATAATGATCAGTTTGTTAAACAGTATATCTCTAAAGATGTTGCAATGATGATGGATACTGTAATGGCTGTGCAAGGTGATTTGGAAATTAATATTCCTTTAGAGAAAACAAGAAATATTGAAATTGGTAAGAATAAAGAATTTAATTATTATAGAGTTTTAGTTGATGATGATAGGAACAGCGAGGCTGTTTTTGCTGGTGATGAGAAATTGTTTGTTGGTAATACAATTTTAGAAGCTAATGTTGTTAAGATAATCAAGGAAGGTGATAATGTTAAGATTGTTGGAGGTTCTATGAGTGAGTTGGGTGTTAAAACTACTGAAATTGGAGAGGTTGGTTGTGGTTTTGATGAAAGCAAATTAGGTTTGTATAAATCAGGTGATAAAATAACAGTTAAATATAGAGGAAGTGGTTCACCAGATTCTTTTATTCAAGAAGTTCTTAGTGAGAATGGTAAAGAATATGCAATTAATGTTTTAAAAATAGAAGGCATTAAACATTATAGTAAAGAAGAAATGGAGAATTTAATAAGGGCAGAGGTTGCTAAAAAGTGGGGTGAATTAGAACGTAAGGGATGGGATACTCATGGAAGTACTGAGGAAGATGCACAGAGGGCTGTTTTATCTTATGCTGAACATGAAACAGGTTTATTACATTTTAGGGAAAATGGGAAACCGATTAATGATGTTAATACTCTTGGTGTTTTGAGTATAACTCCAGATAAAGGTAGTTATAAAAATCAGTTTTATGCTTTTGCTTGGGATGTTAGATATAATATTTTTGTTGGTGTTGATGAAATATTTAATGCTTTTAAAAATAGTGCTATGGGTGAAGGTTTAGAAAGATGGCATGATGCTGTTGGTTATGTTTTTTTGCCCTCTAATAGAAATAGATATTGGACAGATTCTAGAAGTAGTGTAGCTAAACAAGCTTGGGAGAATTATAAAAATGAAAAAGCGTATGTTTGCTAAAGGTGGGTATGATTTAGGAAGGAAGATTGTTTATTTTATTCCTGTGGCTATCTTATTAGCTATGATTGCTATTTATACTGTTGTGTTTTTTGGAGGTTATAGGTTTGCTGGTTTTGATGATGTAAAAGGTTTTGGAGATATGTTGATTGTTAATAGGTTAATAAACAGCAAGAATTGTTTTGCTTTTGAAGATGAAAAAGTTTATGTGGGTGTTTTAGATTCAGAGAAATTTAGAGATTCTTTGAAAGCAAGTGAGAGGTTGAAAAAATGTTTGTATTATGGAAGTAAGGGGAAAAGGATTCTTGTTAATTTAGATTATGAAAAAGAAAGTTATATGGCTTATAATGCTTTGGAATTTGGAATGAATAAAGATTGGGTTAAAAATAAAATAGAAAAGGTGGTGGTTGTTAGGGATAATAATATAAATTATCCTGGGATTTTGAGGGTGGAATTATCATGAAAAAAGGACAGGTTGAAGATTGGACAGATTTTATGATTACATTTTTTTTATTGTTACTTATATTGGTTAGTATGTCTTTGGTTTTTGGAAAAACAAGAGAAAAGGTTGCTGGGGAGATTAAATTAAGTAAGGAAAATTTTAGATTAAATAGTGAGATGTTAAGTTATTTAAGAATGAATAGTGATGGTAGAGAAATAAGAGACTTGATAAGTGAAAGTAAAATTGAAAATAACAAAGAAAAGATTGATAAATTTAGAGAGAAGAGTGCCGGGATGTTTAATGAAGTTTATGGTGTTAGATGGAGTGTAAATGTTGTTATTCCTGATAAAGATTTCAAGGCTAATCAATTTAGATCTTTTGTTGGTAGGGTTGTTAATCTTGCTAAGGTAATTGAATCTTATAAAGGCGCTTTATTTGGTACAAATATCATTAGTTCAATTGCTGGTGGTGTTGGTGGGGTGGTTGGAAAGGGTGCTTTTGTGTATTATGCTGGTGATGATGTTTTTAATAAACTATTAGAGGGACAAAAAGATTTTTTAGGGGTTTGTGATTATGTTGTTTTAACAGAAGTTGTTCCTTTGGCTTATTCAGAACAGAAATATGGAGTTGTTAATTTGGTTTTGTGTGAAGAATGAAAAAAGGTGCTGTTATTGGAATCATAAGTGTATTGGGTTTTATAGGAGCTTTGATATTGTATTTGAGTTTTGTTGGTGAGGAAGGACCACAGAAATATGAAGATTATTTAGGAGAGATTCAAATGAAGGTTTTAGAAGCTAGTTATATGGCTGAGAGAGCTATGTTGTATAGTGATAGTGCTGGAAAATATTCTATATATAAATCGTTAATTGAATTAGGAAATAAAGGTGGTTATTTTAATGGAGAATGTGGGGAATATGATGGATATGTGATATGGAATAATTGTTTTCCTGAAAGAGGAAAGAATATTTTAACTGAGAATTTTTTAGAATATTTTTATAAATATTTTAAGGAATATTTGGGTAGTTATCCTGAGGTTTTAATTCCTAATGATTATGAATGTGGTTTGGTGAAAAAAGGAAATGATTATGTACCTTTGCAATGTGTTGGTAAAGAAGAAATTAAAATTCCTATAATTCTTGAATTAGAAGGTAAGAAAGTAAGAAGTGTTGGTGGTTTAGTTATGGGATTTATCAGACCTGTTGATGCAACCAAAATAACCTCTTGTTATGGTCATAGGAGAGAAGATGAATTTCACCAAGGTTTAGATTTTTCTGTTCCTGTTGGCACCCCTGTTAGAGCTGTTGCTGCTGGTAGTATTATTAGTATATGTAGTGGTAATTGTGGTGGTTATGGAAATAACTTACAAATAGAACATGGTAATGGTATGGTAACACAATATGGACATTTATCTAAATTTAATGTGAATAAAGGGGATAGTGTAAATCAGGGACAAATAATTGGTTTGTCTGGTGGTTATCCTGGAGATCCTGGTGCTGGTTCGAGTACTGGTCCGCATTTAGATTTGAAGTTTATTGTAAATGGTAAAATGGATAATTCTTTGTGTTATATTGATAATGGTGGTTTAGATTTAAGTGCTGATGGTGATTGTTGTTCATGTCAAGATACAAGGAATAAAAAGGGTGGTTGTTATAGTGGTTCTGAAAGTATTACTGGTAATGTTGTTAGTAATAAGAAAAAAGTTTGTTTGGATCCAGGGCATATAAATGATGATAGGGGTTTTATTGGTAGTGAAACAGAAGGAGGAAATAATTTTAAGGTTGCCTCTGCTTTGAGGAGTATTTTAGATGCTAAAGGTTATGAAGTTTTTATAACTAGAACTTCTTTGAATATAGGGTGTAGTGGTGATGTTGATGTTCCTGCTGATAGAAGTTGTAGAGCAAGAGTTGCTAATGAGGAGAATTGTGATATATTTGTTAGTATACATAGTGATGCTGGTGGTGATAGTGCAAGTACAAAAGCAATAATATATTGTGAAAATGGGGGAAGTTTAAGAGATTATTCTAAATCTATTTCAGTATGTACAGAAAAGGAAAAAGAAAGTTATCCTTTAGCTCAAGCAATAACTGAGGAACTGGTTAAATTATTTAAGGTAGAAGATACTAACTGGAAATCTATGTATTGGGTTAATAGCGAGATTGGTGCTATAAGAAAACACAATCATCCAACAGTGTTAATAGAGATGTTTAATCATGATAAACAACCAGATATAGATATTTATAATAAATTAGGTGTTGAAAGAGTTGCTGAAGCAATTGCTAATGGGATAGACAAATATTTTGGTGGAAGAATAGATGTTACTGATTTAGATAAATCTCAAATTCAATTAGGAGAATACAAAATAAAACATAAATTTAAGGAAGAAATTGATTATAATTTTGAGGATTATGATTATGTAATTGAGATTGTTAAAAATTGTATTGATGTTGATATAAATACTGTTAAAAATTGTATTGATGGTACTAAGGAGAAATTTGAATGGGAAATCAAAGAAGATAGTGGTTATTTGTTATTTGATGTTAAAACTGATAAAAAATTTCCTGTTGGTGAAAAATATGAAGATGTTGTGATAAGGTTTGCTATTGCTAAGTGATTTCTATGTTATAGTATAATTAATTATAAAAAGGGGTTTTTGTTTTTTGGAAATATGATTCAGATTAGTTATGAGGTTGTTAAAGAGAAAATAAAAGAGCAGACTAAATTAAGTGATAAGGAAATTGAAGATAAGATAAATAAAAAAATTGAGGAATTAAGCGATTTAGTTAGTAGAGATGGAGCAGCACAGATAATTGCTAATGAATTAGGTGTTAAGTTATTTGAAGTTGGTAAAATAAAAGTTAGGGATATTCTTGTTGGTATGAGAAATTTCGAAATTGATGGTAAGGTTATGAATTTAAGTGATATTAGAAATTTTAAAACAGAGAAAAGAGAAGGAAGAGTTGTTAGTTTTTTGTTAGGTGATGAAAGTGGAGTTATAAGGTGCGTGCTTTGGGATGAGAAAATAATAAAGGAAGTTGAGAATGGCAATTTAAAAGAAAGTGATATTGTAAGGATAAAGAATGGTTATGTTAAAGACAATAGTGGTGCTGAAATTCATTTAGGTAGTTTGAGTAAATTAATCATTAATCCTGAAAATGTAGAAATAAAGGAGATTGGTGAGCAGATTTTTAAGAGGAAAGAATTTAGTAAGAGGAGAATAGAACAATTAGAAGAGAATGAATTTAATGTTAGTGTTTTAGGGACAATAGTGCAGGTATTTGAACCAAGATTTTTTGAAATTTGTAAGGAATGTGGTTCGAGAATTAGAATAGAGAAGGGTGATTTTATTTGTACTGAACATGGTAAAACTGAAATTAATTATGTTCCTGTTTTGAATTTATTTTTTGATGATGGTACTGATAATATAAGGGTCGTTGCTTTTAGAGATAATGTAAAAAAAATTTTGAAAGTAAATGATGATGAAATATTAGGTTTGAGGAACAATATTAGTAAATTTGATAAAATAAGGAATATGGTTTTGGGGGAACAATTAATATTAAACGGGAGGATTACTAAAAATGAAATGTTTGAGAGGAAGGAATTTGTTGTTAATTCTGTTGAAGAGGTAAATGCTGAGGAATTGTTGAAGGAATTAGAGGAAAAGGTAAGATGATGTTTAAGACGCATTTGGTTTTTGGAATTTTCATTGCTTTATTATTGATTGGTTTAGAGAAATGGTACTATGTTGGTTTGTTTGTTTTAAGTGGTGCGTTGATTCCTGATGTTGATTTTAGTAAGAGTAAGATTGGAAGGAAGTTTGGTTTTGTTTCAGAGTTTATAGAATTTTTATTTGGCCATAGAAAGTTATTTCATAGTGTATTCTTTGCTTTGTTTTTGAGTTTAGTTATTTTATATTTTTGGAATTTAAATTATGGTGCGTTATTTTTTAGTGGTTATTTGGGTCATTTAGTTGTGGACGGTTTGACAAAGGAAGGTGTTATGATGTTTCATCCTTTGAGATATAAAATTAAAGGGTTAATGAAAAGCGGGGGTGTTTTAGAATTTTTGTTTTTCTTAATTTTTGTTGTATTTGATGTATTTTTAGTGTGGAATATTTGGTGGTAACACTTTTTCTCATTTTCTCAAATGCGCGTAAGGTATATAAATAAGTTTGACTTTTAGGATTAGATCTCTTCGGAGATAATTGAAATAAAAGGCGAAAGCAAACGGAGGTGGTTTCTATGACTGATAGGCCTATAAAAAAATGGAAGGTTGGTAATTGGGAGGTAGCTGTTTGGAGTAATAAAAGGAAAGTGAACAATACTGAAGAAGTGGAATTTAAAACAGCAACATTAAGTAGAAGTTATATGAAAAAAGATGAAAATATATGGAGAAGCGATATAATTAACTTTAGGAAAAGTGACATTATAAAAATAGAGGCTTTGTTGGATAGGACAAGAGATTTTTTGTTTTTGACGGAGGGGGGAGAATGAAAGAGCCTTTTTTAGAGAAAAACCCACGGGAAAAAATTACGGAAAAAAATGTTGACGAAAAAAGCAAGGAAAAAAATTCTAGAGAAAAAATTAAGGAAATGGGTGAAAAAGAAGAAAAGAACCTTTTAGAAAAAGCTGCACAAAAAAAGGAAAAAACAGAGTTTGGTGTTAAGGATTTACCCGGAGTTGGTGCTGCAACTGCTGAAAAATTAAAAGAGGCAGGTTATGATAATTTAATGAGTATTGCTGTTGCAAGTCCTGGTGAGTTGACAGAGTTTAGTATAGGAGAGATCGTTGCTAGGAAAATAATTAATGCTGCTAGAAATAAGTTAAGTATGGGTTTTGAATCTGGTGAAGAATTGTTAAAGAAAGCTGAAAGAATAGAAAGAATACATACTGGGAGTAAGGAATTAAATAATCTACTGGGTGGCGGAGTAGAGACAGGAACTGTCACAGAAATGTATGGGCCCTATGCTTCTGGAAAAAGTGCATTAGCTCATTATTTAGCTATTAGTGTTCAGTTGCCTAAGGAGCAAGGTGGTTTGGATGGAAGTGTGATGTTTATTGATACTGAATCAACTTTTAGGGTTCAAAGAATAAAACAAATAACTGAACATATGGGTTTGGATTTTAAGGATGTTTTGAAGAATATACATACTGCTCGGGCTTTTAATAGTGACCATCAAATGTTGTTGGCAGAGAAAGTTAGTGATTATATAAAAGATGGGATGAATGTTAAGTTAGTGATTATTGATTCTTTGATGAGTTTGTTTAGATCTGATTTTAGTGGGAGGGGACAATTGGCAAATAGACAACAAAAGTTGAATAAACATATACATATGTTACAAAAATTAGCTGATCAATACAATATAGCTATTTATGTTACGAATCAGGTAATGGCAAAACCAGATATGTTTTTTGGAGATCCTACTGAACCTATAGGCGGGCATGTATTAGCTCATGGAATGAATCCTAGAGTTTATTTGAGGAAAGGTAAGAAAAGAGTTAGGGTTGCTAAGTTAGTTGATTCTTCATATTTACCTGAGAGTGAATGTATGTTTAAGATTACAGAGAAAGGGATAGAGGATGTTTGATGTTGTTGAATCAATGAAGAAAGAGATGTTGAGGAGAAATTATAGTAGAAAAACGATTTTGAGTTATTTATTTTGTTTAAAGAAATTTTTAAAATATTATAGAAAAGAACCAAGGAGAATATGTAATAAAGATGTTAAAGAGTACTTAGATAACTTGGTTGAGAAAAGAAAAAGTGGAAGTAGTTTGAATGTTAATTTATGTGCCTTGAAATTTT